>NZ_SCMM01000014.1:0-89055 GCF_005503345.1 Ramlibacter sp. 2FC | reverse complement strand
GATTTATGTCCAGTGCAACGCGCCGCCACGCCCCAGATCGCAAGCGTTTACGCGGCCTGCCGGCCTACCCCATCCCAGAACTTCTCATAACTGGGGCCTTCTCATAATGGCCGTTATGTCGAGCTCTCCATAACGGCCAGAAGCCGACACTCAGCGGAAGGCATGGAAACAGTCGCTCGTGGGGAATCAATTGCCCTCGTTCGCCGCAGTAGTAAAGCTTCGCCCTGTTGGTTCGATCAAACTGTGGCTGACATTCTGCCGGGGTTGCTGCTGTAGCACAGCCTGCAGCACCCACTGGCGAGCTCATGCGGGGCGACGGGATTGGCTGAAGCGACGGGATGTGCGCTGAACGGACATCGGGCGCTGCGTTTGCGGGTGGACTCAGCCCCTGAAGACCTGGCTGCGATGAAAGGCCAGATATGGCCGGTGCTGCGCCTGCAAACCGTGCAATGCGCGCGATGAGGCCAATCCCAGGATGTCACGGGATTCCGGCGGCAAGGCAGCAGACCAAAGTGCGGCGCCGTCGGGCGCAAAAGTCATCCAACCGCCGTCAAACAGCGCGTCCAGATGCGGCGCCAGCAGCAGCCCGTTGAACACATCCAATCGTTCCTCGTCCGAATCGCATTGGGCCCAGGGCTTGATGTGGGAGGCCCGCAGCAGCTCAGGCACGGCCAGGCCCGTCACGCAGCAACGGCCCTGCCAGTAGTCCAGAAGCGCGGTGCGAAACAGGTTTTGGCCAACGCGCTGCACGACCAAGCGTTCGGCCTCGGTGGACTTGGGCAGCGTCGCCGTCGCCTGGTGGAATTTTTGCGCCACACGGTTGGGCATGGTGCGGGCCGTGGCAGCAGCCTTGTCGAGCACCTCGTAAAGGACGTTCCAGCCATGCACCCTGAAAACGTCGGCTGCTTCCTCTGGCACGGGTAACAGCATGGGCTCTGATGCCTGCAGCGCGAAATCGTCACTGCCTAGCGGCTCCACGGTGACGGACTCTGGAAACTGGGCCGAGCGAAATACCAGTCGTTTCTCGACAAGCTCGGGCGAGAGTTCAAAGCCGCAGTCAGCGGCGGCTTTCTCAAGGCGGGTTCGCTCCAGTGGGGTCACGCCGTAACTCCGGCGAGCTTCTTGTAACCGTCCCGAACGACTGCGGCGATGAGGGGGCGGCGTGCGGCCAAAAAGTCGGTGTAGGACATCGTCCACCAGTCTTTCGGCAACGCGTGCCAGCCACACATTTCATCCAGTTCTGCGGACGTGAATCGTTGGGCGTACTTGGGCCAATACGTAGTCGGTGCGTCGTCTGAGATGGCGATGTTGTCGTCCCATTCAACGAGCGTGTAGTTGGCAATCTGATTTGTGTCACGCACGCCTTCAATTCCCAGAGTCTTCAAGTACTTCTTGGGGAAGAGATGGTGGCGCTCAAGCGCCCTTTTCTGGCCTTGAGCCGGAGGGTCCAGCAAGTCAGATACCGGGCTTTTCGAGAACAATGCGCGAGCCCCCAACAGGGTCTTTGCCGCGTAGAAACCAAACAAGGCGGGGCTGCGACCTGCCGCAGTCGCCAGGTCCATCGGCAGGGTCTTGGTCCAGTAGTCGTCAGTCAGCGTGGCTTCCTCCACCTTGCGCAGCTGGGCCAGGAACGCATCGGCGGAGGTGACCTCGCGCAGTGAGGCTAGGTCCATTTCCATCTTGGACTCTGGCGAAGACGTGTAGCGCCCGGTCAACAACGACATGAACAGCCAGCGCGCGACGGCATTCTTCAGGTCAAAGCCTTCGACCTGGTACTCGGTGCGCCCGAGAAGGTACAGCTGGTAGGCGAAGACCAGGCCGTTGATGGAACTGATATGCCGCTCACTCCGGTAGCCAGCGCTACGCACCACATTCAGAAAGTCTGCCCAGCAGGTCAAGTCCAACACACGAGCCTGCGCTTGGCGCAGCAGGCTGAATTGGCTGTCGCGCTGTTGCTGGCTGAACTGGCCCGTCGCCAAGTCCTTGCCGCGCAGGATGGAATACACATGCTCCAGGCGGGCCCGACGGAAGGCAACGCCTACGTTTACGCGCAACAAGTGGTCGGGGTCGGGTTGGAAGAGCTGATTGAAGGGACTCGCCTGCCCGGCTGGCGCAGGGCGCCGTGCATCCTTGCAGAAGGTCTCAAGTTGGGAGCGTCCGTCGTCCCAGAACACCGACATCAACGTCAAGATGAAATCCGACTGATTGAGCTTCTTGCCTTCGCTGTTGATGCGGACGAACACGTCCGCCACTTGTTCTTCGGTGCAGGTTAGCGACAGCTCCAGCGCGATGAAGGGGAAGCTGGTCAGGCCGGACAGGCGACCAATAGCCTTGGCAATAGTTGCCTCCTCCTCCTTGCTAACCTCGCGCGCCGCACGGAGACGTTCTAGGTAATCGCTGATGGTGTCGTAGGTGGACGCGCGCAAAAATACTCCGGAAATGTCCAAGATGTACTCGGGGTCACGCTCGGTCGTGGCGTCAGGCACCTCGAACTTGCCGTCCTGCGGGCGAAAGGCGATGCGGATGTGCTCGCGCTCAAAGTTCTCTCGAAGCACTGCTTCACGTCGAATCACGGCATACAGCGAGGTCAGGCGCTGCTGGCCGTCCACGATGAGCAGTGATGGGGCCTTCTGCTTGTTCGTATCGCCGATAACCTTGGTATCAACACCCTCCACGCCGGTCTGCCAGAACAGGAAGTAGCCGACCGGATAGCCTCGATACATTGAATCGAACAGGTCGCGGACCTTGGCGTTGGACCAAACGAACGGCCGTTGGATGTCCGGCAGGCCAATTCGGCCGAGACCGATGTCACCAATCAGGGTCCCGAGCGGGTAGTGGACTTCTTTGAAAAGGCTTTCGCTCATTTCATTTTCTCCTTGCAAGCCCCGCTGGCCGGGTCTTGCCAATGCGTTCGTTCTTAACGACCTTGACCCCAGGCTTTGCCGCATTCAACCTCGGCCCGAAATCGTCCACCTTGACATCGAAAACGCTGACAGCAATTTGCTGAGGTCCATGCACGTGGGACACCAGCCGCTTGTGTTCCTGGTCGTATGGCGCTTGCGCCGTCGAGCCGCCGAATTCGCCGGAGTTCGCAATGAGCACATGCTGGTACATGTGATAACGCAACGCCGAAACCATGCTGTCAAAGGTCTTCACGTCCTTGTTCATCGCGGTGACGATGAACATGTGAGTCTCGTCCTTCAGGTCGGCGGCGAGGGCAATGTCCGTGGCGTCATAACACACCGCGCCCGAAATCCGATATCCTGGTTCATCGTTCCAGTTCAGCTCGATAACAACCTGGTAGGGCCGCCATGGCGACACCCCAAGTTTTTTCTCATCCTCGGTAACGTGCCATTTCCCTTGGTCCACCTCGACCCAGGAGCGTCGACCGGCTCTGCGCTGCGGCACAAGCCATCTACCCATATTCGCGGGCTTCTTAGAGCCGGGAACAGTTGCACCGAGGAGCCCATAGAACAGCATCGCGCCGGTCGCATCCGAAAACGCCCGCATCAGGTCCTGGTCATCAACATGAACTGTGTATTCAGGGAAGATGACCAAATCGACCTGTGGCTTATGCTCCTTTCCAAGTACCGTGTCACGCGCGACGAGCTGGCTGTATGCCATATGGAGCAAGGCTGCGGTATGGTTCCTGTGACGCGCGCGAAATCGGGGGGCGCTCAAGCCGGCAATTCCATCGCTGAGGAAGTCCCCCTCTGCCGGCATCAAGCCTTGCACTAGCACGACTCGCAGTGTCCTTCGAGATTTCAAAGGCCAATCAACTGGAAAGCGATACACAGGCATATTCGAACTGCGGCCGAACAGCTGCGCCTGGTCTTCCAACCTTTTCTTAAGGATGTTGGCAAGGTCGTCTGTTGTGCTTAAAGCATCGACGTCGACAGATGCGTGGCCATTCGCGATGCCTGGCCATCTCAGCAGCCCCAGCAAGAGGTTTGAGAACCACGGCGTGACTGCGGCTGTTGTACCTCCCAAATCGGCTGCGGTATGCACCATCCCCATTCGTCGCTTGTGCCAGGTACTTCGAAAACCGGCATACCAGCCAGGCTCGTCACGAAGCAGCCATTGTCGTGCCGTGAAATCCAGCTCGCCAGTCGCGGCCGCGCGCAAGAGTCGACCAAATGCATACATCCAGGACTGGGCCGCCGTACACCAGCTCGGAGTCGCGTAAAGGGGGTCAGGCGCACCACTGTCAGCGATATGGCGAAGACGGAGTACCAGCGTGCTTGGGTTCAGAAGTTTGGACCAGTCAGAACAACAGAGCTCAATTGACAAAGGTGTCAGCAATTCAGGTTGCTTCAGCGCCTTCTTTGGCAGGGTGGTCAATGCCAAGCCGAGTTGTAGCAGCGCGTTTTCCTGTTCGAACACAGCGTCAGGATGGGTGATGGCTCTGGCGAATGAAATCCAGGCATCGACGGGCAATGGTGGCGGATCGGGCTGCCAACGCGCGTCCACATAGCTGCCGAGATGTCGGGGAATGAGCTCTGCCTCCGCCGCTGCCGCGCCCCGCCCTGGGCGGGTTATGCCGTTGAAAAGCTGTTGGTCTGTCTGACCAATCAACTGGAGCGCTGCTCTGATTTGCGCCCTCGTTCTGCCCGCTGCGAACCGCTTAAACCACTGGACGTACTCTTTCGGTCGCTCACGAAGCTGATGCCCTACCAGTGAAATCGACACCTCGTCTATCGCTGACAAGTCGCGGCTGCGGCTCTGGCACTGCAAGAACTCGTGGAGCTTTCGATAAAAGCGGAGCTCTTCGCCGGCACTCAGCATGTTGCTCGTCTGTTCAACCGTGGCAAGTAGCAATGCCGCTTGCTGCTGAACGTACCAAGGCACGCGCTCCCACTCAAGCATGGTCTGCGCGAACACAGCCAGGCTTTCCCGGTATTTGCCCACGTTGCCGGCCTCAAAGCCCGCGTCTTGTGCGGCCCGCTTTCCGGTCTCCGTCGCCCCTGCCCTGAAAAGTTCAGCGAGCACATAGAAGACAACAGCATGCTCGGCAGCTGACACTTCCGGGCTTGCCATCAGCTTTCGCGTCAGTGCCTCCGTTACTGCCTCCAGTAGCTCAGGCGCCGGAAACAAGTCCAAGGCATACCTCAAGACTTGCACCAGCGAGGGGTTCACCGCCCACGCCGCAACCAATCGGCGTGCAGTCACTTCGAAATCGTGGAGCAGTGCGTCCTTTGCAGTCCCGTCGTCGCCTTGCTCGCTCAGGTCCGTCATGCTACGGCGCATGCGAAGGGACTTGGTCAGCCTATACGCCGAGAAGCGCGTCAGCGTGTCGTCGCGCACCTCAAGTTTGGGTCTGGCGACAGCGGCCAGCTGCGGCAATTCGCCAGCAGCGGATACCGAAGATGACTCCTTTAGACCAAGCTCCGCCAATGCGAGCAGACCGTTCAGGCCTGCCTCCAACTGTTGAAGGGTTGCAATGTCAAAAGGGCCACTCAGTTGCTGCTGCAATGACTTCATTCTCGCGGCGACACCGGACTCGCCGGCAACTGCGCTGTAGAGCTCCAGCTCCGTCTTTTCTCCGTTGATACACAACCGGGACTTCTTTCCCGACGGGAGTCTGGTAGACACATCTAGATGTCCCTGAACCCATTTTGCGACGGCCTTGGCGACCTGAGCCTCAGCACTTGCAGACTCAGGAGCTCGAACGGAGATGACCAACCGAAGGTCGTCCACGTATCGACAATAGTCGTAGACCCGAATACCGAACTCGGAATCAATGCTTGCCCCGCGCTTCGAGGCCAGGCCGACGACCCGGTCAAAGTCCATCAAATAGGCGTTGGCAAGGAACCCGCTAGCCACAAGGCCCTGAGGCAACCCAGAGGGCAGGACACCATCCCGAAACAGTGGCGCCAAAGTTCGGTCCTCATCGCGCCAACTAAAGTTAAGCACTTGCCGAGCCAATTCCCAAAAATCTGCTTCCGCCTTAGGTAACGACTTGTCCGTCTTTCGAAAAGCTGCATATTCACGCTTCAGACACGCAACCAGGCGGTCAAGGTCGATGTTGTCAAAGAAGGCACTGAGGTCCAACTTGACGATATAGACCAGCTCATCATCATCCTTCTGTTGGTCCACCAAGCGAGCCACCTCGTTGGGTCGCGCGACGAACTGCTGGTAATCCTGAAAATAGCGGCTGTACGTGTTTGAGTTTCCCCACGAGAACCGGGCCCGGGAACCATCGTTCGTCCAGCTGCAGAAGAGGCGATTGCCGTAGCTGTAGACATTCTTGTGAGCGGCCTCAAGGGGCTTGGTAGCCGGGTCACCTTGCGCTGATTCGATGCAATCCGCGAGACAGAGCATAAGTGCCGTGGCCACTGTCTGCTCCCTGATGCCCAAGTGGGCAAGCGGCCGGAGAACGAGAGGCTTGGGTTGTTCGCTACCGTCTTCCTTTTTTTCCGGCTTTGGCCCCCACGCTCCAGCCAGTTTGGGGCTGAAGATCCATGGAGCGTTCTTCGGGGCAGGCACTAACCATAACGGAGCCGGCTGGTAATCTCCATTGACGAGCGCGGTACGCCACTCGCTCAGTTTCCGGTCGAGGTCAACCGCTGAACAATCGAGCTCGAGGGTATCGGCATACCAGTTGTGCCGACGAATGTAGGTGTGGGATTTTTTCCATGCTTGCGCCAGCACGATTTCGTCACAGAGATACTGGACCTGGGGTGCAAGTGATGCGTACTTGTCTTTCAGTAGTCCCACTGGTTCTCCCTATCCCCACTCTTTTTGTGGTCGTCGACGCGAAGCCTAATGGCCTCACGCTCAAAGGCCAGAGGAGCTGACCACTCCCATACTTCGCCCTTCTCCCAGTCGCACTTGACGAGTCCCATGATTTCAGACAACTTCCGCAAGGCTGAGTTGTGGAAGAAGGCGCCGTTTAAATAGCAAATGATCTTCGGCGCCGGGAAGCAACTCAAGAATGATGTGCTCAGAACTCTGCAGTGCCGCTGGCGGCGCCGATGTCGTCGTCACGATGTACTGGAACGGCGTAGCACCGTTGCCAGAGAGACCCGCCGCTGCTTCCGCTGCCGTCAACAATAACTCGCGATACAAGCGCTCGCTCATGTCTGCCTCGCGGGGGCAGTCGTGCACAACGAAGCCCGGGTGATGACTAGCTTCAGCGGTTGCAGCATCGATGATGCAGGTGATGTCCCCGAGCAGCACTTCAAGCACTTGATAGGCCTCGCCACCCACCGCAAGTTCAAATGGATGGTCGTCAGACTCGGGCACGAACCGGCCGTAGCCCTCTTCGCCAAGTAGTCTCGTAGCAATAGTGCGCGTCAAATCCTTGATTTTTTCCGCCCGCTCTGAGCGCTCCTGGTTCCGTTTGACCAGGGCGGCCTTCTTGGTGTTCAGGTCCCGCATCAATTTCTCTTGTTGGTCTCGGGCGCGTTTCAGTGCCGGAGAGTCCTTCCCCTCGGCACGAGCAGCAGCACGCAACTCCAGGTCTGCCCAAACCGACTTGAGGTGCGCCCTCTGCGCCGCGCTCGTTCCCTTTCGCATCTGAAGGCGACGAACCTCTGCTCGCTTTGCGCTCACGATGGACTCTCGCGCCTTCAGTACAGCAGAGGCCGATAGCTCCGCTTGCTTCGCTGCCTGCAACTTGGTGTGCAGCTTGGGTTTGTCGGCCTCGACTTCACGCTGGCTAATACGCCACGGCAGGCTTGGGGTACCACGGCGCATGGCAATGTGGTCGCATGCGGAAAAGTCGACGTCGCCGTGACGACAATGTCCCGCGAGATTGTCCAGCTGTTGAAGCTCCGTCATGAGGCGGATGTACTCCTTCTCGTTGGCGTCCAGCAAAGACTGGGCGATTTCCGTCTCCTTCGACCGTATCGCCGACTCGCGTTGGAGCCCTTCGAGCCTGACCAGCAGCGGAGCCAGCGCCTCTTCAGCGGCTTCGGTCTCCCGGTCCAATACCTCCTCGGCCCTTTGCGCCGCCGCAAGTGCATCTGCCACCAACGACTGCAATGACGGGCCCAAGGTCGTTTCCAAGACGGGCAGGTCTTCATCGGCCTTGAGCAGGGTCCGCAGCTGTCGCTCCACATGGGTCAATCCGTAGACGGGCTCGCGCTCCAGCTCCAGCAGTTTCTGTTCGAGGCTGTTCATGGCCGTTTGAGCGGTCTCGACGTCTCGAATCAGTCGATCAGCCTCGGCATCCAGCAAACCGAGCACGGCCCGAACGAATAGGGGTGGGTCCTGCCGAGAGCGCCTAAAACCCAAGCCGTCACCATCACGCCAATGGAAAAATCCGTCGAAGCGTGTCTTCTGGTCGCGAATACACCATGCGAGCAAGTGCCGCCATTCCAAAGGTTGGCTACTGCCTGGTAATGTCGAGGCCGGCAGCTTCGCGATGAAGGCCTCGTGAAGAGCCATAGAAAATGCGGGGAAATCGCCGGGTAGCTGACCCGCCAACAAGGATTCAAGGTCATTGCCGATGCCCGCAATGGATTGGCTGTAGGCGCCGTAGGGCCGGTAGACAAGCCAAGCCGTCCCATCCACATGGACCTTGGCCGCCACGCCGCCCTTGGGAAATCCCGCTACGGCCTTTTCGCGCAACGATGTTATCGAGGGTGCTTCGTCCCCTAGGCAGTAGCGCATCAGCAGGCATAGTGATGTTTTTCCAACCCCGTGGCCGGCGCTGGCAAGTCCAGAGGCATCAGGCGATTCTGGCTCCCTCGCCCAGACGATGTTCAGTCCTGGGTGCAATGCGACAGTCCGCACCACAACCTGCGGCTCCTTCGACTCCAGGAGCCAAAGGCGCTCGACCCAAAGACGCGGTTGCACCCGGGTTGTTGAATATTGCTGAAGCCAGCCGTCCATCACACCTCCTTAGCGGGTCCCGCTCGCGCGCCCCTCAGACCCAGGTGACGCCCCTTCCGACTTCTGGGCATTCTGGTAGCGGGCGTCAAGGTCCAACATCAGTTTGGCCAACTCATGAAGCTCCGGCGTACTCCGGACATCTGCCGGCAAAGAGCTCGCCCCGTTCTGGAAAACAGTCCCGTTGCCCACGCGCAAGCTGCGAATCGACTGACTCGCGACCAAACGCTGCAAGAAGCGCGGAATCGGCTCCAAGAGATTTGGCGATGTCAGAGCGGCGTAGCGCGAGACCAAAGCAGTCAGCCGCGAAGCGTCCTCTGGGCCGAGAAACAGCTCGGGGTAGCCTGGCTTCGTGGCACGCACAACCATGGCCTGAACATCGCCCGCAGACAATCCTGTTGAGGAGTGCTCTACCAGCGCAGCGAGCAGGCCGGCCAACTCAGCCTCGCTCTCGTTGCGAATCACTCCGTGGTCGGAGTACACGACGCGTTGGTCCTGCTTGGCCGAGGCTGTGGACGCAACGACGGCTGCGTCCAAACGGTCCCAAGCCGCCAGCACCAGCCGTCGCGTGCGATATTCACCAAAGGCCCGCTCTTCGCCGTTCTTGAGCACGCGGAAGGTCTCAGAGGGGTAGTCGGGGCCCAGGACGTCGGCGGGGTCGAGGATGTAGCGCAGTTCGTCGCGGGTCAGGCCGTAGAGGTGGGCGTAGTAGGCGTCGAGCTCGGCGCGCAGTTGGGCGCGGCGTTCGGGCATCCAGGCGAAGGGGGTACTGCGCTGCTCCGCGGGGCGGGGGTCCCAGGCGGCCAGGTCGTCGGCCCAAGGCTGCAGGTCGTGCGCGGTGTGGGTGAGTTCCAGCACGCGGGGGACGATGTAGGCGAGGTCGGCTTCGGTGTAGCGGTCGGGAGGGCGGACGGGGAACTGCTTGAGGTACCCGTAGGTCAAGTGCGTGCCGCCGACCTTCTGCCGCGCGATGTAGTCAAAAACCAAGCTGCTCAAGTTCGCCAACATTGCCGCTTGGTGCGCGGGTGGCTGATTGGCGTAAAAGAGCGGCATGGTGTGCCCCACGCCCACCCTCGGCACCACCGACGCAATCACCGTGCGCTCCGCTGCTGCGTTGGTAATGTCCCGCCACCCCATCAACCACCGCGGGCTGCGGCGGTCCATCCAGACGTCAAGGAACTTCAAATCGAAACTGCCTCCACGCCTTGCGGAATGTCCGCAAGCAGCTCCTGAATTGATAGCATCTCCAGCCGCCCCCACCGTCTGCGGTTTCTGCACCGTCTCCAGCTCGGCCAGCTCCTCGTCGCTCAGGCCCAGCTCGGCATCCTGCAGCGCCCACTTGTTGAATTCGGGCAGAGCTTTTTTGCCGGTGGCGCCGTCACTTTTGAGGGCCTGGGCCAGGGCCGGGTGCCGGGTGGCCAGGGTCGCTTCGGCCGTCTGAGTGGCTTGCCAGGCCACGGCGGCAGTCCAGCCAGGCTTGTTGACGGCGGTCTGCTGGGTGGGCTGGCCGGCGCTGCGGCGGAACAGCTCACCCGCCACCCAACTGGCCAGGGCCAAGGTGAGCTGGGTGTGGCTGGCGGCATGAGCCCCGCGCACGGACGAGCTGGCGGGGTCGGTGCCACCGTTCGATTCGAACGCTTCGCTCCAGGCCAGCCAGGCGTTGGCGACGCGGCTGGGCACGCGGGCGATGCGGGCCAGCACCTGGCGCTCGTCCACCCAGTAGCGCGGGCGCACGGTGAAGGAGGGGGCGGCCTTCTGCGCGTCGCCCACGTCGGCGGTGTCGAGCCCGTTCGGCTTTTCCGGCGCGTCCACGTAGGTGGCCCAGCGGTGGTCGAACTGGTGAATCATCTTGGCTTCGTACAGCGGCAGCCGGGGTGGCTCGCCAGCCGCTGCAGACTCGTCCTTGAACAGCTCGCTATCACCCGACATGTGGAACATCGTCGAAAAGCGGATGCCCCATGGGTTCAAGTCTGGCTCACTCTCGCCCTGGCCTTCAGCGATGAGCACCGGGGCCGCGCAGTAGAGCTTTTTGGTCAGCTCGGCGTCGCGCTGGCTGCGGAACGTTGGCAGGGTCAACGTATTTGGATTCAGCCGTTCAAAATCCTGCGACGTCAGCTCGTACCATTTCTGCGCCTCGTACAGGTCTTCTATCTTGTCAACGTCAAAAATGAATCTGGCTTGTAGCGATGCAGCAATGGTGAAGAGGCAAAACGGCTTTCGTTCGTCCGTGGCAGGAAACCATCGGCGCACCTCGTAAAAACTGACTAGTTGCGCCAATCTGCCAGCTCGAACGACCGCACCGAAAAAAACTTTCGTGGTGTCGTCTGTGGCAATGCCCGTGGGCACGATGAAGCCAGCGCGGCCCGTCGGGGCGGTGAGCTGGAACAGGGTTTCGGCAAACAGCGCATAGGTGTTGACATCCCCCACGCCGGTCAGTGGAAAACGCCCACTGTCGTGCGCGTAGAGGCTGGCGGCTTCGGCGCCACGCCGGGCGCTGATGAATTCCTGATGCAGGTGCATCTCGGCTCGATTAGGTGGATGCAGGCCCTCGGCAGCTTCGACATCGGGGTACAGGGTGTGCAGCAGCAGGCCCTGGCGCAGCAGCTCGATGCGCTGGCTGCGCTCGGCCTTGTTTTTCGCGCTGGCCACCAGCGGGCTGCGGGTCGCGAAGAACTCTTCCTCCTGCAGCTTGATGCGCTCCCACGGCGGATTGCCCAGCATGACGGCAAAGCCGCCCTTGGACGCCACCTGCGGAAAGGCCAGCCACCAATGGAAGACGCTGTGGCTGCGGCACAGCTCGTAAGCAGCCTCGGCAATTTCCGGCTTGGCGTTCCGACCCGGTGTGGCGTGCAGCAAGCCCCAGAGGTAGCCCGAGAGCGGAATGCGCTCGCGGTCGACGGGCAGCTTGGGTGCCAGGAAGGTGGCCACGTAGGTGTCGGCCAAGCGCGCCAGGGTGCTTTGCTGGGCCTGCGCTGCGGCCTGCGCCCAGGCGCTGCGCTTCGCGTGGATGCCCTCCAGACTGTCGTCGGCCAGGTGTTCCACCGCATCGGCCTGCGCGGCGAGCTGGCTGGCCTGGAACAGGTCGCCGGCGGCCACGGCCTTCCAGCTTTTGAGGTCGGCCTTGTTTTGCTTTTTGAGTTCGGCGGCGGTGGCTTTGTCGTCGCCGCTGAGCACGGCGTAGGCTGCGTCGGGAATACCGTTTTCCAAAATCTTAGGGTCCAGCACGCCCAGCAGCGCGTCGCCCACCTGCAGGTGGTGGTCGAGAAAGGTCAATGGCCGGTCGGGGGTGTAGGCCTCGAGCCAGAGCGCGGTTTTCGCCAGGGCGATGGCCATGGGGTTCTTGTCGACACCATAGATGCAATGGCTGACGACGTCGCGCAGGGCGTGGCGGTAGTCGGCAGGCATGGGGGCCCCTCCCGGCGCGCGCAGCTTGGCCACTTCATCGGCCAGCCGGCGAGCGGCGGCCAGCAGAAAATGACCACTGCCACAAGCCGGGTCGCACACGGTCAGGGCCAACAGGGCATCAACCGGCTGCTGCGGGTTGGCGCGCACGGTGTCGGCAATCACCGGCTCCAGCGCGGACTTGATGAGCTCCTGCACTAGGCTGTCGGGCGTGTAGTAGCTGCCGGTGAGTTTGCGGGTGTTGCCTTTGGTGCTGGCGGCGGTGTCGTCGTCACCCACAAAGGCGAGTTTGGCGGCGTGCGGCTGACTCAGGGACTGGATATCGGGCACCAGCTCCAGCAGGCTTTCGTACACGCTGCCCAGTTCCTCGGGGCCCATATCGCGGTAGTTGACGCGGGTCAGGCCCGTGGCTTGGCGAAAGTAGCCAAGCTGGAAGATGGCGGCCAGCAGCCAGCGGTTTTCGATTTGCGCGGTGTTGAGGTGGGCGCATTGATCGGCATCGAACAGGCCGCCCAAGGCGGGCAGACCGAGCGCGGGCTGGCCTTGCGCCAGACCATCGAAGGTGATGGACATGGCCTGCCAAAGGTCGCCGTGCGCGTCGTGGCTGCTGCGGCGCACGGCGCGGTCGCGCAGCCAGGTCAGCGAGTAGCCGGCCAGATAGCGCTGCCGCACGTCTGGGGGCGTGTCGGGCGCGAAGATGAGCGGCAGGCCGGTGGTGGGGTCCATGCGGTCTTCGACGGTGGCCAGAAAAATCAGGCGATAGACCAGGCGCAGCAGCTCCTCGAAGAACGCCTGCTTGCCCAAGCCTTCAGCCTGCTCCTGATTTTGTAGCTGTTCACGCAGGCGGGTATTGGACGGGTGGCTTAAAAAGCCTGTTCCCAGGGCACGCAGAGCCTCGGCCACCTGATAGCGCAGGTTGCTGCGCACGGTGACGCCGGCTTCTTGCCCTGCAGTGCGCCAGCGCTCCCAGGGGCAGTCGGCTGCATTAGCCTCGGGCTTGGCAAAGCGGCTGGCGTGGGCCAGCAGCCAGAAGGCGGTGAAGTCGGCGTAGAGCTCTTCCGTGAACAGGGCTTCGAGGTCCACCTCGACATAGGCGGGGCGGGTCAGGCTGGGGTTGTCGCGCAGGATGCGCAGTGTGAGGCCGTTGGCGGTGATGGCCCAGAGGGACTGGTCCGAGGCGTTGAGCGCCTCCTGCGCCAGCATAAAGGGCGAGCGGCGGCGGGTTTTGCCGGTGTCGGGGTTGAATTCGCCAAAGCGCTCGGCGGGGGCATCGAGCTGCTGGTTGTGGGCGGCGAGGATGAGGGGCAGGTGCCCGGCCCTTGCGGCGTGCCCGATGTTGTAGCTGTGGCCGGAAGCCTTCACGCTGGCACCAGCGGCCAGGTCGGTAAAGCCCAGCACGTCGCGCAGCAACGGCACTAGGAAATCACGCACGGTGACTTGGTGCGTATCCACGTCCTGCCGCTGACGCAGGGGCTGGAAGTCGGTCCAGAGGTTTTGGGCAATCTTCCAGTAGCGTGCCACTTCATCGCGCAGCTTCAGGCCCTTGGGGATGCCATAGTGGCTGTCGGTCTGCTCGGTCTTATCAGGGGCTTGCAGCGTGGTGAGGCGCGCCAGCTCATCGGCGGGAATCAGACCGCCTTCGATGCGGATGGCCTGGTAGGCGAGTTGGGTGGTGGTGCGGCGAGCCATGGGTCAGCCCCCCGCTGCGGCTGGAACTAGCACATAGACGCCCATCACATCCACCGGCAAGCTGGCCGTGACCTGATAGCTGCCCTTGGCGTCGGCGGCTTCACGCACGCGCCGGTGGTCTTGCAGCAAGGCCTGGGCACGCTCGCGGGCGATGGCCTCCAATTGGGGCTGCCAGGATGGAATGGCATCGAGGGCTTGCTGCAGGTGGCGGTCACGAATCACAGGGGGCATGTTGCGTGTGGCTTCGGCGCCCAGCAGGGCTTGGGCCTGGTCGGTCGGTAGGGTCGTGACGGCATCCGCGCCAACGGCACTGACGGCCACGGTTTCTTCGCACAGCATCAGGCGGGTCTGGTTGCCACGCGTGACGCTGAGCTGGTGGCGCAGGCGCAGCAGTAGCACGGTGGTTTTGAGGCTGACATGACCCACGAAGGCGGCGCCAGCGCGGGCCACGTCGTCTTCTGAGGCGTCTTCCGATGCTAGCGCGCGCTCCAGCAGGGTGTCGGCCAGAGCCACCACCAGCGGGTGAGTGCGGTGGATGAACAGCGCCCCCTGGGCTGCGGGCTGGTGAAAGTCCACCCGCAGGGTGCCGGTAAAACCGTCAGCGGCCAGCCGTTCATTGACGGAGGACGGCAGTTGGTCGAGGTGCAGCTTGTGGTGCTGCTTGTAGGGCTCCAAGGGCACGCCGAGTTTGGCCACAGCACGCGCGACGAAGCGCGCCACGTCGTCCTCGCCCCCCAGCACGGCAGCCGACTTGCGCCATTCGGGCAGCACATCTTCGGGCTTGAGGCGGCGCTGGGCGAAGATGGAGCGGTTCTTGGCGGCCTTTTCACGGGCGCTTTGCCAAGCGGTTTCAATCTCTTTGGCGGGTTCACCAAAGTCGAGACTGACCTGCGTAGTGTTTCCCACCTGGTTGTGTTTGCGCAGCAGCACGGCGTTGAGCAGGGCCTGGGTGAGCTTGCCCTGGTCGTCGGGCATGGGGACCAGCACGCCGAGCTCCTTGCGGATGCTCTCGGCCTTGCGCAGGATGACCTGCAGCACGGCCCCATCGACCGGGTTGTCTTCACCGTAGAGCATGGTGCTGCGCACTTCACGCGCCTTCTGGCCGAAGCGGTCCACGCGGCCTTCGCGCTGCTCATGACGCGTGGGGTTCCAGCTCAGGTCGTAGTGGACCACCGCGGTGAACAGGCCTTGCAGGTTGATGCCTTCAGACAGGCAGTCGGTAGCGACCAGAATGCGCATCTCCGTGTCGCCCAACTCTTCCACGGCGGCTTCGCGCTCACCGGGCGTGAGCTCGCCTGTGACCGCCTTGACGGTGGCATCCTTGAACTTGCCACGCAGAAAGTCGGCCAGGTAGTGGGCCGTGGCGATGTAGCGACAAAAGACCACGGGCTGGAAACCTTCTTTGACCAGCAGTGTCAGGTGTTCCAGCAGCTTGGCGAGCTTGGGGTCGTTGGTGGCACCGGCCAGCTTTTCAGCGTCGGCGATGAGTTGTCGCAGGAGGGCGCTGTCTTCGGTTTGCGCAGCAGGCTCAATGTCATCGGCGGACAAGGCATCCTCCAGGCCATCGAGCACGCGGTCGCCGGCCTGGGCCTCGATGTCTTCCAGCGTGAGTTCGTCGGACTCTCCGACATTTACGGCACCATCCAGCCGGGTGCGCAGGGCGTTGGCGGCAGCGGCCGGCGACGAGGAGATGCAGCGCAGCAGGGCCAGCGCGGCCCACCAGTTCATGCGCTGCTCGCGCAAGCCCTGGCCTTCGGCGCGCTCGACCAGTTCGCGGGCGTAGCCCAGCACATCGTTGAAGAGCTGGCCCCAGGCTCCGGTGAGTCGGTAGGTAATTTCGGCCGTTTTGCGGTCCGGAAACATCGAGGTGTCTTGCCATTCGGCAATGTCGGGGCGGCGGCGCTGGACGAAGTGACGGGACAGGTCGTCGCGCAGGTCCATACGGGCGCCGGGCGGCAGGTCCTTGAGCTGCGTGAAGTCGGCCCGAAGCAGACCCAACAAGTTGAAGAAGGCGTCCTCGTCGCCGCTGTGGGGCGTGGCCGTGAGCAGCACCATGTGGCGGTTGGCGTCTTCGGCCAGGCCCTTAAGGAGCTGGTAGCGTTGTTGTCGGCCCTGGCCGCCCTGGGTACAGGTGTGCGCCTCGTCGACGATGACGCACTCGGGGCAGAAACGCTGGAAGGCTTCGCGGCGGCGCTCGGACTTGATGTAGTCCAGGCTGACCACGGTGAACGGGTTGGCGTCAAACACCGAGGTGCCGGGCGGCAAGTCGCGCTCCAGCCGGGCGGCGGTGGCGCTGCGCACCACCACGGCATGGATGTGAAATCGTTCGGCCAGTTCACGCTGCCACTGCTCGCACAGGTGCGGTGGGCACAGCACGGCCAGGCGCTCGATTTCGCCACGGTCCAGCATTTCGCGGGCAATCAGTGCCCCCTCGATGGTCTTGCCGATACCGACATCGTCAGCAACCAACAGCCGCACGGTGGGTAGCCTCATGGCCATCAGCAGCGGCACGAGCTGGTAGGCGCGCGGCTCGACGGCGATATTGCCGAAGCTGCGGAACGGGCCAGCGCCGTTGCGTAGCTTGAGTTGCAGCGCGTCCAGCAGTAGCTGGCTGGCGGCATGGTTACGGGCCTGCTCGATGCGCGGCCATAGGAAGGTGGCGGGCTGGACGGGCTGGCGCTCCAGCGGCAGATAAATCAGGGACTCGTCTTTTTCACCACCGCCCAGAGGACGCAGACGCAGGGTGTCCTGGTCGGACTCGGGCAGCACTATCCATTCGCGGCCACGGGCCGATACGAGGCTGCCCGGGTAAAACTCGGGGGTTGGAGCATTCATTGTTTATTCGTTCTTGCCGGCCCCAAAGAGGTCGGCGTTTTGGGCGAAGATGGCAGGCCATGCAGCCCGGTCTTTCGGGAAGCGGACGACCAGGTAGCCCTGCTCGTCCAGCTTGCGGTTGATGGCGTCATCCTTGGCCTGCTGGGCATCGGCGTCGTGATGGGGGCCGTCGATAAACACAGCCAGGTTGTAGTCGTCGTAGAAAAAATCAGCGCAGGTCTGCGCGGACTCGATGACGTGCTGCGCCCGGTCGGGCTTGCGATGACCATGCGCCTCTACATAGACCAGCCAGGCCTGCTCCAGCGTGCTGCCGGCCACCCGGTTCAACTCAGCGGAATGATGCTCGGGCGCCCTGCCTTGTGTTCCCATCTTGGACGCGGCCCCTGTGAGTCGGCAGAGCATGTCGAGTACGAGTCCGCTGGCGTCCTTGTCCTTGCGGTCAATCACAGGATGGTCGGGCTGGTTGTAGTACGAGAGCAGGCACTTGTAGCAGCCGGCTTCGCAGACGGGCTGGCTTTTGGCATCCAGCTCCTCATCCAGAGACGCCTTGGTCCATGGCGCACCGGCCGCAGGACGTTTGAAATGCATGATTTCGAGCGCCTCGACGGCCACGGCGGCCAGCGCCTTCGGCTCGGTCGCAATTCGGGTCAACACGCCGGCCCCGCCCTCGGCCGCCTCGTACAGCAGGATGGCCTGCCGGTTGTCGCGCGTGGGCAAGGGCTCAGCCATCAACTCACTCTCTTCGAGCTGGTAGACCGACTCGATGCCGCGCTTGAGCGCGTACTGCAGCGTGGTGAGTGAGGTGGCAGAAAGCTCACCCAGCTTGTAGTGCGGCCGAATGATAAGAATGTTGCGGCGGTCTTCGACGAATGGAACGATACGCTGTGGCGGCGTCTTGTCAGGCGGGGCGTCGTCGCCGTTCTCCTCACCGCCATCATCCACTCCGCCCACCCAATGGCCGGTGACGGGATTCATCATGAAGCCTTTGACCGATTTCTCCTTGCGACGGCGCCATCCGAAATTCATGCGCCAGACTGTGGCCGCCGGCCCGTACTGGAGCTCCAGCAGCGGCCCGTCTTTGTCGGCCACCTCGGACGTCACCATTTGCAGCTTGCCGTCCGCCTCAGCGAACTGCAACGTGGTCTGCATTTCATAACCCTGGCGCGTGCGCTCCTCCTCGTTGGCGGTGATGCGCTCGGCCCGCTTGGTCGACACGTTTTCGATGCGATAGAGGTGCTTGACCTCCTCGGCGCCTGACAGCGAGGCCCCGCAGGAAACGCAGCGGTCGGCATCGCGCTGCGAGCGGAAATGGCCGTAACCGCACGACGGACACAGGCGCGCCACCTCGGTGGTCAGCCGGACCCCCTCTGACACCTGGTCCTGGCTGGTGATGGTGAGCAGCGCTTTGGTCACCCGGTACTGGCTGCCCTCGTGATAAATGAGGCTGTATGGGCCGAACTCGCCCAGTGCCAGGAAACGGGGGCGGGAGAGGAAGCTCTCGCGGCCGATGTTGCCGCGGCGCGCCGGGATATAGGCCAGCAGCGGCAGGCGCGGGAAGTTGTAGCCCGGCAGGAAGCCCTGGCTTGCGAGGTAGCGGTAGGTATAGAAGTCCGAATTGAAGGCGCTGTCACCGGCCAGCAGCAGGTCGCGCTGCTTGCGGGCCTCGTTGTGCCGTTGCTGGGCCTCACGGCGTTCGCGTTCGCTGGCGGCCGGGTTGTTCTCGATTTTGAAGTTGAGCTCAATCTGCCGCGCCGTCGCACGGTAAAGGTCGCGCCAACGATTGAGCGAGCTGTCGAACTCACGGTAAGCCCGCTGAAACACCGACTCCGGCCAGGTCGGCGTGTACCAGGGCGCACGCTCTGGCGTGAGCTCGTCCTTGAGCATGGCCAGCACGGCCAAGCCGCGCTGGTGGGCACGCTTCTGGGCCTCTGGTTTGCCAAGGTCCGATTCCAGGTCCCCGGTAATCGGCAGCTCGTCAGGCTTTTCCATGTCCAGCAGGTCGCGAATGCTGTTTCCCAGCTTCTTGCCGGTCTCGGCCAGCCAGATGGCTTGCATGTGGCTTTGCACGAGCTCGCGGTTGGCGAGGTCCAGCGTGGGTGCGTTGACCTGCCCATGCACCATGCGGACCGGGTCGCGGAAGTAGTACTGGTCATGCGGCGATTGCGAGGCACAGTAGGTGATGACAAGCGCCGGCTGACCCGCCCGCCCGGCGCGCCCGCTGCGCTGCGCGTAGTTGGCCGGCGTCGGCGGCACGTTGCGCATGTAGACTGTGTTCAGCGACGAAATATCGACGCCGAGCTCCATGGTGGGTGAGCAAAACAGCACGGGCAGCCAGTTGAGTTCGGTGCCATGCGACTTCATCCACTCGCTGCGGTCCTTGTCGGTAAATCGGAATCGGGCCTCGCGCTCCAGGCGGTCCTCCTGCTCGACCTGCGCCGTATGCTCACGCGCTTCGAAGTCGAACAACTGGTGCGCCGGCTCGGCCAGCAGATGGGCGATGTTGCGATACAGATTGCGGAAGAATGCATTGTCGTGCGACTGAATGGGGCTAGCGCCATCTCCCGCCGTCCACAGCAGGGCGCTACCGTTGAGCTGCCACCCGGTCAGACCGACATCGGTTTCTTCCTTGCGAACCAGGCCATAGCTTTCCGCAGCTTTGAGCAGGGCACCGACGACCTCCGGGTATGTGTGGTCGTTGACCTGCTTGTAGAACGGATTGGCCCCACCCCAAGTGCTGCCCTTGCGCAGTTCGCGCCCTAGGCGCGAGCGGCTGGAGCCAATGACGAGGTAGTCCTCAATGTTCAGCTTGCGACCACGTGGCCCGGCATTTTCCGGGGGCCGGCTGGTGACAAACCACTTCGCGGGCACGGGGCGCTCGTCCTCGGTGAAGCCCCAGGGCTCTCGCAGATTGGCAAAGCTCAGGGTACGCAGTTGGTCAAGCTCGGTGCGGTCCAGGTAGCGTGTCGCAATGCACAAACCCTGGCGCATGGTCTCGAACAGCGTTTGCAGCACCAGGGCCCGCTCGGCTGGACGCGCCGCCTGCAGCACTTGGGGCGCCTCCGCCCACTCCGACTCGTCGGCGGCGAGGTCATCGATGTCCTGGTAGGTGATGCGGACCAGGCCTAACTGCTCCAGGTTCGGGTTGTTGAAACGCCAGCCGCGCCGCAGGTCGTAGAAGCTGCGGTAACCCAGAATGGCGCGCATGGCGTCTTGCACTTGGCGCCGAGTGTTGCCCTTGACCTCGGGCTGCTGCATGTACTCGGCCCTGACCGCCGCGTCGTCACGCTCAAAGCCGAGTGCCTCGAACACCGCATTGGCGACTTCCTTTTCCGAGAGTGGAGCCCCCGCGGTGCGCTGGACAGCGGACAGCAAGGCTGCCCGTGTCAGCAGGACCTGCAGGAAATCGTTGAAGTGGCCAGCCTGCAGTGCGGCGTCCTGCCGGTTGTCGGAAAAGCCGAGGACCTTCTTGGCCTCTTGCGAAAGCTGCTTGTCCTGCTCGTACAGGTAGCGCAGCGAGGACAAGGTCAGCATGGTGGTGGCCGAGCTACGGCCCTCACCAGACAGTGAGGTCAGACGTAACGAGTCCTTGCCCGAAGTGGCGTGACTGGTGTTGCACGCCAGGCAAAAGCGAAAGCTGCCAGGAACGAACCAACCACTTAGCCCCTCGGCCATGGTCGAGACACCGTCAGGCCGGACCTTGACGGCCTGCGGGATGTACTTCTTGTACGCACTTTTGACCCGCCATTCGCCATCGGCTCGCTCTTCAACCCAGGTCTCAGGGTATTTTTCCGGGTCGGCATCATTCCAGAGGCGGTCCACGTCGGGCATGAAAAAGCCGAACTTGACGCCTTCATCCTCGTGCTGCCGTTCATCGATGCTACGACGTTGGAAAACACGCCCTTCGGGGCCTTCCGCGTCCCACACAGGCACATATTCCTGGCCACAGTCCCGGCAGAAATGGACGTTGTACAGGTGGCGGCTGCGGTCGCCGGCGACAAACTGCTGCCCGTCGAGGGTGACAGCACGTTTTCCCGGGGTCTCAAGCGTGGCGTAGACCTTGCCACCACCCGAGATGAACTGGTGCAGTTTGAACGCGAAAAGCGACTTGCCGGTGGCGTCGGTCACGTTGTAGGCCCGCAACAGAAATTTCTGCAGGTAGTCGTTGCACTGCGGTTCGGGCAGGCCTGACGCTTCAGCGAGCAGCCCGACCGCCTGCCTCAGCGTCTTGGGCTTGGCCCGCCGTGGCTTGCCGCTTTCGTAGGTCAGCCCCAGAGTCAATTCGACCCAAACCGAGACGGGATGCCTGGCCATTTCATCAAACGACAGGTCTTCGGGGACACCGGCCAGAATGGCGGCGGCCAACTTGGGCGAGACGGTCTTGTCGGTTTCCGTCTCTGGCGTGGTCCGGCGAAGAGTCTCGGTGATAATGTTGCGGTCTGGAATCGAGGTGCCAAACAAACGCGTCGCAACGCGTGCAACAGTGGCGTTTCGCTCCATCTCCGTCCCGTCGGTCGCCATCGTCGCCGAGGTGCCGATACATACGAGCTTGTCGGCCAGTGCCTCACGGACGCGCCGAACCAGCAACGCCACGTCGGCACCCTGGCGCCCGCGGTACGTGTGCAACTCGTCAAGCACCAGGAAACGCAACCCCCGTGCGTTCGCCACAACCTGCTGGTCGACGGCGTTCTGACGCGTGAGCAGCAGCTCGAGCATCATGAAGTTGGTCAGCAGAATGTCGGGCGGGTTGGCCTTCATGGCCTCGCGCTCTTCCGGGCCCTCCTGACCGGTAAATCGGCCGAACGTGACGGGTCGGGTGGCTGGGTCAACGCCAAGGAACTTCTTGAGCTCCTCCAACTGGCTGTTGGCCAGCGCATTCATGGGGTAGACCACGATGGCACGAGTGCGCGGTACCGGGTCAACCTCCTTGGCCTTGAGGCAAGCGTCAACGATAGGGATGAAGTAACTCAGGGACTTACCCGAGCCGGTTCCGGTAGTCAGGACATAGCTCTCACCCGCGGCAGCGAGGCTGATAGCCTCGGCCTGGTGCTTATGCAACGGAAGGGAGTGGCCGGCTGACGATGGGCCCTTGCCAAAGCGGAAGATTTCGGCGCACTTGGGATGAAGGTGTCCGGACAAGGCGAACTCTTCGACCGACCCACCCTCCTTGAAGTTCGGATTGACCTGAACCAGGGGCTCTGGCCAAAATTTCTGCGAGTCGTACTCTGCATCCACAAACGCGCGGATGTCGTCTGCCTTGATGCGGGTGAAGCTGCGGGTGAAATCGGAGTACTCGTCGACCAAGTGCTTCCGGAATTCAAAGACGTTCAAAGTGCGACTCCTCCGATATTTCGCTTTTCGAAAGAGTATGCCAGTCCGACACCCGTCCTGGTTGAGGATGCTGACGACATCCGGCACTTCAGGAGGATCGCGTTCACCGCGTTCATGGCGCAGGTTCGAAATGCCGGATACCGGCGCATGCACGTCTTCCCAGCCATGCCGCTTTCGCCTGCCGTGGAATTCGGCAGGCAATTGCTACCGAAGGCTGACCCGACGATTGGAGTGTGGGACTTCCAGGACGGACGCTTCGTCCCGACGCTGCAGCTTCAGATCTGATTCGTCGGTTGCCGTCAGGCAAGTTCGCCCAGCCGTAGAGGAGTTGGCCCGCATGGTTTACGAGGGTCTGCTTCAGTGAGTCGCGAACGTCCGCAATGGGCACTTGCTTCACTTTGACAGTCCGGTCTCGGGCTCGAGATCGACTGTCGCTTCAATGGCCGGAGGCAGCCGCCGAAACGCCGCTCAGATCCATCCCCCTCCTCGCCACTGCGCACGCACATGAGCGCACTCGCCTGGCACCATGACGCGAGAGTAAGATGAGCCCAGCACCGGCCATCCACCCGCACCCATGGCAAACCGCCCCGGCACACCCATCGTCGAACTGCGCGACCTCAGCTTCGGATACGGCAACGGCGATCGCGTGATCCTGCAGAACGTGTCGCTGCGCATTCCGCGGGGCAAGGTCACCGCCCTGATCGGGCCTATGGGATCGGGCAAGACCACCACGCTGCGCCTGATCGGAGGGCAGCTGAGGCCCCAGTCGGGCGAGGTGCTGTTCGAGGGCCAGGACGTGGCAGCCATGGACCAGGCCAAGCTCTATGAGATGCGGCGCCGCATGGGCATGATGTTCCAGTTCGGCGCCCTGTTCGCCGACATGTCCGTGCTGGACAACGTGGCCTTTCCGCTGCGTGAGCATACCGAGCTGCCCGAGGAGCTGATACGCGACATCGTTCTGATGAAGCTGCACGCCGTGGGCCTGCGCGGCGCGCGCGACCTGATGCCCAGCGCGCTGTCCGGCGGCATGACGCGGCGCGTGGCGCTGGCCCGAGCCATCGCGCTGGACCCCGAGCTGCTGATCTACGACGAGCCGTTTTCCGGGCTGGACCCGATCTCGCTGCACACCGTGGCGGTGCTGATCCGGCAGCTGGGCGACTCGCTGGGCCTATCGAGTCTGTTCGTCTCGCACGAGATCGAGGAGACCTTCGCCATCGCCGACCATGTGATCCTGCTGGCCGACGGCCGCGTGGTGGCCGAGGGCCCGCCCGAGGCCCTGCGCGACAGCAGCGACGAGCTGGTCCACCAGTACGTCAACTCGCTGCCCGACGGTCCGGTGGGCTTTCACTACCCCAGAGTCCCCTTCGAGCAGGACCTGGGCATGGCGGCCGGGCCGGCCAGGGCGGACGGGCGATGACCACGCCGCGGCTTGCGTTTTTCAGATAATTCGGCGCTCGCTGACAACGAAGGCCGTGATCTCGTGCAAGAAGGTCTTCGCGTGCGCCATGGTCACCTGCCCCGCTGGCGACGCAAAGGCCGCCTCCAGCGTCGCGGCGTCCTCGAACCACAACTCCACGATGCCGTCGATGGGCAAGTCCTCGTAGCCGCAAGGTTCGCCCTTCACGAGCTCCCGCGACACGACCACGTTCTGCCGGTAGCCGCTCACGCCGGGCATCTTGCGCACGTAGTCCGCATGCACCCGCCACTCGCGCCGGAAATCCTCCTCGGTCACATCGGGACGCCGCTTCAGCGTCGAGATGCGCTTGAGCAGTTTCGCTCGCTGCGGGGCCTCCGGCACCGGAATCACCACATGCTGCTCGGTCGCGACGATGTGGAGCGTTCCGATGAATTTCCGTTCGTCCTCGATGAGAGCGGAAGCGAGGTCTCCTTCGCTGAATGCGGATCCGGCTTTCTGCGCATCATCGAACCGTAGTTGCGAGAAGCCATCGAAGTCCCAAGGGCCGCGTGCGAAGTCGATGCCTCGCTGCATCCGTTCGATCACGACGTTCTGCCAATACGCGCGCAGCCCCGGCGCAGTTGCGGCCAACGGACCGTGCTTATCGCGCCAATAGGCCTCGAATTCCTCGTGCGACCAATCCGGCTTCTTGCGGATCAAACCCATTCTGACTGTCATCGCTTCTTCCTTTCTGCTTCAAGAGACTATGTTTGCTTGGAGATCTGTCGCGGATTGCGCTCGCGCCCGTACCAGCGCGGGCGCGCGTTTGGAAAGCCATATGCCGTGTCGCTCCGGCCAACGCTCGTAGCGGGGATCGATGCCCAGCGCCGCGGCCGCATGGTGCGGCCAATAGGGGTTGAACAGGGCTTCGCGGCCCAGCGCTACGAGGTCCGCCTTGCCATGGGAAAGCACGTCCTCGGCCTGCTGCGCATCGACGATCATGCCGACGGCCTGGGTCCTCACGCCTGCTTCGATGCGAATGCGCTCGGAAAACGGCACCTGAAAGCCGAGCCCGCGCGGTACGGGCAGCGCACGGGTCTCTTCCGTGAGGCCCCCAGAGGAGCAGTCGATCACATCCACACCGCGCCGCGCGAGCTCGCGCGCGAGCAGAACCGAATCTTCCATGCCCCAGCCACCGATGCTTCCGTCCACGGCCGATATGCGACAGAAGAGCGGCTTGTGCGCGGGCCACGCGGCGCGGACCCGCTCGGCGATCCGCAGAGCCAAACGCATCCGCCCTTCCAGGCTTCCACCCCATTCGTCGTCTCGATGATTGGCGTTGGGGGACAGGAAGCTCGCAACGAGGTAGCCGTGGCCAAAGTGCAATTCCACGACGTCGAACCCCGCCCGCTCGGCCCGTACCGTGGCGTCGACGAAGCTTTGAATGACGCACTCGATGCCAGGCGCATCCAGCACGGACGGCGCGGACCACCCCGGACCCGCCGGCAATGGGCTCGGACCAACACGCTTCCATGGGTCCGGGTCGCTCGCCATCTCGTGCTCGCTCAGGGCTGCGCCGCCCTCCCACAAGGGCTGGCTGCCGCTCTTTCGGCCCGCATGTGCGAGCTGGACGCCAATGGCGGCGCCATGGGCATGAGCGAAGTCCACGACCCCCTTGAGCGGCTCGATGTGGCTGTCGTTCCAGAGTCCGAGATCAGCCGTTCCGATCCGGCCTCTTGGATCGACCGCCGTGCTTTCGGTCAGGATGAGCCCGGCGCCGCCGAGCGCAAACTTGCCAAGGTGAACCAGGTGCCAGGGCGTGGCATGGCCGCCCTGCGCCGCATGCTGGCACATCGGCGAGATCACAATTCGATTCTTGAGCACCACTTCTCGCAGCGGAAGTGGCGTGAACAGCATGGAATCCTGATTTGTCATTTGAGATGGCTCAAGTTACGTGACTACGGAGAGATGACCGGCCCGGCGGCTTGCCTCCTGCTTCCCAGATAGGTGCCGCCCATGACCGCCGAAAAACCTACGAAATGCCACAACGTGAGTCGCTCGCCAAGAAATAACGCGGCGAACGCGACGCCAAATACGGGCACCCAATACAGAAACACGGCTGTACGGGCGACGCCAATCCTTGCGATCGCGCCGTTCCAGATCAGGTTCGATACGGCCGTGGCCATCACACCTGAAAACAGGACCAAGGCCCACGCCCACCAGCCGGGGAACAAAGCCGACCAGCTGAAAGCGGCCCCTTCCAGCACCGTCTGACCGATGAGCAGCGAGGCACCCACCATGTAGATGGACCAACTGATCGCGAGTGGGTGAAACTGCTGTGTTAGCCGCTGCACGATCGCACCGCCACTTGCAAAGCTAACGACCGCACCCACCAGCATCAGGTCGCCGACACCCGCTCTGGAAAGCCCAGCGCCGGGGTGGCTGAGTACCACCGCCGCGACTCCTGCAAAACCCAGTACGACGCCGCACATGCGCTGCAGCGTCAGACGCTCGCCAAACGCGGTGGCAGCCAGGACCGCGGAGACCAATGGACTCAAGGCCATGATCAGAGCGCCATTCGTTGCGGTTGACCGCAGCAGCCCTTCTGCGAACAGGATCTGGTTGAGGTACACCATCAACACCCCGCAGATGACAACTGCCGCGAATTGCCTTCCGGAATAGCTGGCCAAGGCACAGCGTTTCCACATCACAAGGCCTGTCAACGCAGCACATGCCACGGCCATCCGTACGGCGGCAAGCGTCGTGGGATCGAAGGACTGTGTCAACGCCTTCACCGCCGCCACGTTCAGGCCCCAGACCGCCATGGCTGCGATCAGCGCGCCCTGGATGGCAACGGACTTGGACTTGCTGTCGTGCATGGCGGTCAGACCGTCTTCTGGTGAGGTTTAATCAGCGCCGCCCATGTCGCACCCACGAGCAAGAGGCCGAGCGCCGACCCGGCGAATACGAAGGACGCATCGAAATGCTCGACGACCGATGCCGCCGCCAGCACCCCTGTCGTCTGCCCGAGGAAAAGGGTGCAGGCGAAGAGTGCAACCGCAGTGCCACGCGCCTGCGGCGCCATCTGGGTGGCGTTCGTCTGCAAGGTGTTGTGCAGCGCATAGAAGCCGAATCCCGCGACCAGGCATGCCGGTCCAGCCCAGATCCAGGACGGCAAGCATGCAAGGCTGGCTAAAGCGGTGCCCAGAGCGACACCACCGAGTCTGGCCAGGCCCGACTCGCCGAGCCTGCGGACCAGGTTTCGTGCGCACGCGCTGTAGACCAGCCCGCCCACGCCATACAGGGCGGCAAGCGCCCCAGCAGTAGCCATTTCCAAGCCGAAACGCATTTGCAGGTAGGTGGGAATGAATGCCAAGGCGCCGAACGCGAACAGGCCTTCGAGCAGGGTGATGCCCAGCACTCTGCGGGGCCACGGCAGGCTGAGGACACGGGCGGTGAGGTGGCCGATGCGGTGAGGCGCGGACGGCTGCGATGCGGCCAACTTGCGGCTTCGGGCAAGAAGCGTCCAGCCGCTCACGAGAAAGAGAGCGGCAAGCACCGCGAAGCCCGCACGCCACCCGACCATCCCGCCCAGGAGGCCACCCAGCCATTGGCCGCTGATCATTCCAAATACCGTCGCACCCAGGAGTTGGGCGAGCACGGCCTGCCTGTCTTCATAAGCAACGCTGTCGCCGATCCAGGCCATGGTCAGCGGGATGATCCCGGCCGCCGTGGCTCCGGACAGCACGCGACTTGCCACGAGCCAGTCAAGACTGGGCGATATCGCCGCGGCCAGGTTTCCTACGGTGCATGAAAGGGTGGCTACGCCTATGACGCGCAACTTGCCGTAGCGGTCTCCCAGCGGCCCATAGAAGAGCTGGAGCACCCCGTATGCGAGGGTGAATCCCGAAATCACACCCGTGGTCTTGCCCAGCGCGGCGGAAAATTCGGATGCCAGCGCGGGGAGCAGCGAGTCGCACACACGCATGGACGCCATACTCGTAAATGCGCATGCGCCAAGGAGCCAGAGCATGGACGACATCGCTCAGAACCCGCCGGCCGTCACCGGGCCACGACCGTACCCGAGGCCTCGCCGAATCCAATTCGGGCGACCCCGTCCCGCTGGCAATAGCCGCGCAGGATCACCGTATCTCCGTCCTCGAGAAAGCTGCGAATCTCGCCGCTACCCAGGTCCAGCGGGTGCTTACCTCCCAGAGTGAGTTCGAGCATGGATCCCGCTCGCCCTGGCTCCGGGCCCGACAGCGTGCCCGAGCCGAGCAGGTCGCCCGGCTGCAGGTTGCAGCCGTTGACGGTATGGTGGGCCAGCAGCTGCGCGGCGGTCCAGTAAGCGGCCTGCTGCACGTTCACCTTCGTCAGACGCACAGGCTCCGCTTCGGCCGCACGCATGGCTGCGGTCTGCAGCCAGACCTCCAGCGTGACGTCCAGCGCACCGCCATCGCGGTTGAACGGGGAATCCAGGTAAGCCAGCGGTTGTGGATCGCCGGCGGGCCGTTCGAATCGCGCGCGAAACGGCGCCAGCGCCTCCATGGTCACGATCCACGGCGAGAGCGTGGTCGCGAAGTTCTTGGAGAGGAACGGGCCCAGCGGCTGGTACTCCCAGGCCTGCAGGTCGCGCGCGGACCAGTCGTTGAGCAGGCAGATCCCGAACAAATGATCCTCGGCCGCCTCGATGGCAATGGGGATCCCGAGCGCGTTGCCGGGACCGACGAAATAGCCGAGCTCCAGCTCGTAGTCCAGCCGCTTCGACGGGCCGAAGCTCGGCTCGAGCGCATTGGCCGCCCGGGCCTGCCCCTGCGGCCGGCGCACGGCCTGGCCACTCACGGCTATGGACGACGAGCGGCCGTGGTAGCCGATCGGCACCCACTTGTAGTTCGGCATCAGCGGCTGGTCGGGACGAAACAGCTTCCCTACGGTCGTGGCGTGGTGGATGCCGGTGTAGAAATCGGTGTAGTCGCCGATGCGGCAGGGGACGGCGTACTCGGCCGCAGACTGCGCCAGCAACGCCGGCCCCCACAACTGCCGACACTCGCTCCCCTCGCGCAGCCCGCGCGAAATCGCCAAGCGCAGTGCCCGCCTTTCGGCGGGCGAAGCCGCCATCAGCGCGTTCATGTCGTCCCCATCGATCAGGCCTGCAGCCTTGAGGTCCAGAATCTGGTCGCCAATGGCCACACCGATGCGGAAGGGATCATCGCCGCCCGCGAGGCGGAACCGCCCGAAGGGCAGGTTCTGGATGGGAAAGTCGCAGCCAACGCGGTTGGCCGCCTCGACCCAGCTGCGAAGGTCCGGTGCGTGGGTCTCGTCCAGTGTGATCATGCCGCGCCTCAGTGGCTCATGCTGCCGTCGTGCATCCAGGCGGCGTGATGGACTCGCTCGATCAGCATGTCATTCCCCTCCACCATCAGCCTTCAAGCGCTTCCCACATCTGGCGGTCGCGCTCTGCGGTCCAGATCCGCGGATGGGGAAACTCCGTCGCCTCGTCGTAGCAACGCGTCACGTCGAAGGGCATGCAGTGGTCAAAAATGACCCAGTGGCCGTACTTGGGCTTGAGCTTTTCGTACGTCTCCGCGTAAACGCTGTTCAGGTCCTTGCCGGCCTTGGCGCCGGCAGAAACGCTGGCATAGACATCGGCGATGAACTCCCAAGTGCCCGCCAGTCCCTTGGCCACGTCTTCGGCTGTGGTCAGCGCTGCGCCCCGTCCGGGAACGAGGGCGTTTGGCTTGAGCGCTGCGACCTTGTCCAGCGTCTGCGGCCAGTCCTTGAAATAGGCGTCGCCGGCATAAGGGGTCGCGTCGAACTCCACGAGGTCACCGGACAGCAGCGTGCGCTCCTGTGGCAGCCAGACCACGGTGTCGCCCTTGGTGTGGCCCCGGCCGAGCTGCAGCAGCTGCACCTCCAGCTTGCCCAGCCAAAGGGTCATCTTTCCGGTGAAGGTCATGGTCGGCCAGGTCAGGCCTGGCGGGACCGTCTCGACGTTGCTGAACAAGCGCGGAAAGCGCCCGATCTCGCTGGCCTTGTCCTGCTCGCCCCGCTCGACGATCAGGTCATAGGTGTCCTGGCTGGCGATGATCTGCTGGGGCTGATAGGCACTGGCGCCCAGCACGCGCACGGCGTGATAGTGGGTCAGGACGACATACTTGATAGGCTTGTCCGTCACCTCGCGGATGCGCCGGATCACGTCCGCGGCCATCGCCGGGGTTGCCTGCGTGTCGGCGACCAGCACGGCATCGTCACCGATGATGATCCCGGTGTTCGGGTCGCCCTCGGCGGTGTAGGCCCAGGCGTGCTCCGAGATCTGGCTGAAGCTGATCTTCTTCTCCTCCAGGTCAGCCTGGCTGGCAAATTTCTTGGTCTGGCTCATTCGAATATGTCCTTTCAATTCGGGCAACAAAAACGGTAGTCAGTGAGAGCCGAGGTAGGCGGCCTTGACTTTGGGATCGTGGAGGAGTTGGTGACCCGAACCCTCCAAGGTGATCACCCCGGTCTCAAGCACATACGCGCGGTCCGCCACCCCCAAGGCTTGCTTGGCCATCTGCTCCACGAGCAATATGGTCAGGCCCGACTCGCGCAAGGCCCGGATGGACCGGAAGATCTCGGCGATGATCAGCGGCGCCAGGCCCAGCGAAGGCTCGTCGAGCAGCAGCAGCTTGGGCTCGCTCATCAATGCGCGCGAGATCGCGAGCATCTGCTGCTCACCGCCCGACAGCGTGCCGGCCATCTGGTCCCTGCGCTCGGCAAGCCGCGGAAAGCGGGCGAACTCCTGTGCGATCAACGCCTCAACGCGCTGTGGGTCCGAGCGCTTCGAATACGCCCCCAGCAGCAGGTTTTCGCGCACCGTCTGGTCAGGAAACACGCCACGTCCCTCAGGCGACAAGGCGACCCCCACCCCCACACGCTTATGCGCGGGCAAATGGGTACAGTCCACGCCATGGATGAACAGGCGCCCGGCCGCCAAAGGCTCGAGCCCGACGATGCCCTTGAGCAGGGTGCTCTTGCCGGCCCCGTTGGCCCCAATGATGGTGACCACTTCGCCGGGGCGGACCTCCAGCGAGACGCCCTTGACCGCCCTGATGGCGCCGTAGGCCATTTCCACAGATTCGAGTTTCAGCATGGCAATTCAGGTGATGGGTTCATGCCGCGACCGATGCTTCGGCCTCCGCTTCGCTGCCCAGGTAGGCTTCGACCACCCTGGGGTTGGCCTGCACCTCGGCCGGCGTGCCCTCGGCGATCTTGATGCCGTAGTCGAGCACGATCACGTGGTCGGAAATCCGCATCACCAGGTCCATGTGGTGCTCGACCATGAGGATCGTCAAGCCCATGCGGCTGATGCGCAGCAGCAGGTCGCCCAACTCGGCTGTCTCGTGCGGGTTCAAGCCCGCCGCGGGCTCGTCCAGCAGCAGCAGCTGCGGGTCGGTGGCCAGCGCACGCGTCAGCTCCACGCGCCGCTGCAGGCCGTAAGGCAGGCTGCCGGCCGGGGTATCCGCCAGGTGCGACAGGCCGACCATCTGCAGCAGTGCCCGTGCGCGCTCGCTGGCGGCCCGCTCCTCGCTGCGCGCGAGAGGCAAGGCAACCAGGGAACTCAGAAAGCCGTTGCGCATGCGCGAGTGGCGTCCTAGCTTGACGTTGTCGAGCACCGAGAGCTCACCGAACAGGCGCAGGTTCTGGAATGTGCGCCCCATGCCGAGCATGCAGATCTCGTGCGCGGGCAGGCCTCCCAGTTCACGTCCCGCGAATCGGATCGAACCCGCATCCGGAGGCACGATGCCCGTGAGCATGTTGATCATCGTGGACTTGCCTGCGCCGTTGGGCCCGATCAGGGCGTGCACATGGCCGCGCTGGAGCTTGAAGGACACGTCCTGCGCCGGTTTGACGCCGCCGTAAGACTTGGACACGCCCTGCACCGTCAGCAGGTCCCCCGTGCCGCCCTGGGCGAACATCAGCTTGACGTCGGCCGACGGCTGGACAGGCGCGGTCGCAACTGCGGTACGGCGTCGGCCCGACCACTGGTTGAGCACCCCCATCACCCCGCCCGGCATCACGAACAGCGCGAACAGCAGCAGCGCGCCGTAGACGAAATGCTGGACCGACGGCCAGCCCGACAGGGCGGCATCGATCACCGTGAGCAGCACCGCACCGACCAGTGGCCCGTAGATCGATCCCACACCGCCGAACAACACCAGCAGCAGGATGAAGATCGACAGATGGAAGGTGATGAAGTCGGAATTGATGTACTGGTTCTGCTGGGCCACCAAGGCGCCGGCGATGCCGCAGGTCACCGCGGCCACCACGAAGGCCATGACCTTGGCGCGGTACACCCGCACGCCGACCGAAGACGAGGCGATTTCGTCTGCCTGCAGCGACAGCATGGCACGGCCGATGCGGCCATTGACCAGGTTGCGCAGCAACAGGTGCGTCGACGCCGAGAGCACGATGGCCAGCCAGACCCATTGCTGGCTGTTCAGCGGCACACCCTGCCAGGTGAGCGGCCGGATGCCGAACAGGCCCTGGGCACCTCCGAAGACGTCGGTCCACTCGGTCACCAGTTTCTCCACGACGATACCGAAGGCCAGCGTCACCATGGCCAGATAAGGCCCCTTGACGCGCAGCGAGGGCAGAGCGATGAGCACGCCGCAAACGCCGGACACCGCCGCCGCGAGCACCAGAGCCAGCCAGGGGCTCATGTCGGTCTTGCTGGTCAGGAGCGCGACCGCGTAGGCGCCTGCCGCGAACAGGCCGGCCTGGCCCAGCGACTTCTGGCCGGCGTAGCCAACGAGCACGTTCATGCCCGCCGCGCAGAGGTAGTAGACGCACATCATGAAGGCGATGCGCAGGTAGTAGTCGTTCGACAGTGCGCCGACCACCGCGCACAGCAGCAGCGAGAAACCGACCACCCCGGCCGGGTGTCTGAGGGACTTCATACCTTCTCCACCATCTTGCTGCCGAACAGACCGTTCGGCTTGAATGCCAGCACCAGGATCACCAGCGCGAAGATGGCCACTTCGCGCCATTGCGCCGACCAGAGGTTGACGAGGGACTCCAGGACGCCGAGCAGGAAGCCGCCGATCACGCAGCCGCGGGCGTTGGAGAGGCCGCCGATCATCGCGGCAGAGAAGCCCTTCAGCCCCACGGCCAGGCCCATGAACAGCGAGGCCTGGGCGATCGGCGCCAGCATGAAGCCGGACAGGCCCGCCAGGGCGGAGCTGATCACGAACGCGCCTATCATCATCAGAGAAACGTTGATGCCCATGAGGCTGGCGACACCGGGGTTCTGGGCCACGGCGCGCATGGCCTTTCCCACCATGGTTCGGCGCATCACATGGTCGAAGGCGAACATGACGGCGATGGCTACGGCCAACATCAGCAGTTCCTGGGGTCGTACGCCGACGCCGAACAGGCGGATCACCTCATCGCCCACCGGGCTGGGCACCACCACCGGCTTGGGCCCCCAGATGGCCAGCCCCACGCTCTGCAGGATGACGCCGAAGCCCAGGGTGCTCATCACCCAGGCCATGCCGGGGCGGCGCGCAAAAGGCCTGACACCCAGCACGAACAGCAGCCAGCCGATCGCCCCCATGACGCCCAGGGCCGCGAGCAGCGCCAGCAACTGGGTCAGCGCGCCAGGCTGCACGCCGCCGAACGAGGTCGATGTCAGCGGCTTTCCGATGGCCAGGAACAGCACGCTCATGCCGATGAAAGCACCGGCAGAGACAAACTCGCCGTGCGAAAAGTTCAGGGTTTTGGTGGTGGTGAAGGTGACGCTGAAGCCCAGCGACACCAGCGCGTACGCACTTCCCACAGCCAGGCCACTCAGCAGGGCCTGAAACAGCGCAGTATCCATAACGTTTCCTCAGCGAGTGCCCGCAGGACAGGGGCGTCCCAGGGGCACTTGAATGCTCACTCGATCAGCGCTTGAAATCGGCCGCCGTCAGCGACTTGGTGATGCTGTCGCTGTGCGGCACCAGCTTGTCTTCGCTCCACCTCACAAAGGCCAGGTCGGCGGCCGTCAGGCCCTCGTGCTGGGTCTTGGAGAAGGGCTTGTCATAGGTCTTCCTGACACCGACGACGGGCGCGTTGAGGCTCTCCAGGGCCTGGCGGACTTTGTCGCCGTCGGTGCTGCCAGCCTGGCGGATCGCAGCGGCGACCAGCAGCGTCGCGTCATAGCCGTGGATCACGAACGGGAAGGCGCTGGGCGCCGCCAGTTTGGAGGCCGTGCGGTCGTAGAGCTTCTGCTGCGCCGGGGTGGAGGGATTCACCAGCGTGCGCATGAAGATCGGCTTGCTGGCCAGGTTCTTGCCAGCAGCGTCGAAGAAGGTGATGTTGTCGGCAGCCCAGGAGGACAGCAAGGTGGGGAAGTAGTTGATCTTCTCCATGCTTCGCACCAGCTGCCCGATAGGCGTGCCCTGGGCCCACACCAGAACGGTGTCCACGCCAGCGGCCTTCATCTTGTTCAGCTGCGAGCTCATGTCCGTGTCGCTGACGCCAAACTTCTCGGTGGCCAAGGGCGTGAGCCCATGCAGCTTGGTGATGTCCTCGAGGTCCTTCAGGCCGCCCTGCCCGTAGCCCGTGGTCTCGCCCATCAGGCCGATCTTCTTCGTGCCCATCTTGGCCGCGTAAGCCACGAGGACGGCGACCTGTTCCCGGTCCACCATGGAAACGCGGAACATGTAGTTGTCGGCCCCGGGGCTCATGGGCTTGGTGATGTCGGTGCCCGAGCCGATCATGCCCATGGAGACGACCTTCTTCTGGTTCGGAATGTGTTTCCAGGCCAGCGCGTTGCCCGAGTTGGTGGGGCCGAACACGGCCACCACCTTCTCGTTGTCGATCAGATCGCTCATATTCTGAATCGATTTGGGCGGCTGCGACTGGTCGTCGCGGATGACCAGGGTCAGCTTGCGGCCCAGCACCCCGCCGGCGGCGTTGATGTCGTCGATGGCGGCCTGGATGCCGATCACACCGGCCTTGCCGCTTTGCGCGGACGGTGACGCCGACAGGTCGCCGTTGAAGCCGAGCTTGATGTCCTGGGCCTGGGCCAGCGAGGCGACCACGAGGCCTGCGGCCAGGATGGTGCGCTTGAACAGGGATGAGATCTTCATGGTTGTCTCCTTCGGGGTTGTGCGAGCGTTTGCTCCGGGGGTGAAAGAATGGCCTAGCTCAGGCCGCAAGGAAGCCGCCATCGACGGGCAGGGTCACGCCCGTCACGTACGAGGCCATCGGCGAGGCCAGGAAGACCACGGGGCCTACCAGTTCCTCGGCCTGGCCGACGCGAGCCATCGGCGTGCGGCTCATGAACTTGTCCAGCTTCTCGGGGGCCTCGCGGGTGCTCGTCGTCATCGGCGTCTCGATCACGCCGGGCGCGATGGCGTTGACCCGAATGCCGTCCTTGGCCAAGTCCGCGGCCAGGGTCTGGGTCAGCAGCTTGACGGCCCCCTTGGAGGGCGAGTAACCCACCACGCCGGCGATGCCCGCGCTGGCAGCGATGGAAGCCACGTTGACCACGCAGCCCTTGGTGGCACGCAGGGCCGCAAGCCAGGCCTGCGTGGGCAGGAAGGTTCCCATCACGTTGACGTCCAGCGTCCGCTCCAGATTGGCGGCCGCCTTGGGGCTGTCGATGCCCTCGCGGATGATGATGCCTGCGTTGTTGACCAGCAGGTCGACTTCGCCGATCTCCTTCGCGACCTGCCCGGCCAGTGCGTTGCAGGCCTCCTCGGAGGTAACGTCGAGCCGGAACGACCACGCCTGGCCGCCTTCCGCGCGAATCTCGGCGGCGACCTGCTGCGCGGTCTCGCCATTGATGTCCGTCACGATGACGCGCGCGCCGGCCCGGGCCAGGCCGCGGGCAATGGCACGGCCATTGCCCTGGCCACCTCCGGTGACGAGGGCCAGGCGGCCACTCAGGACCTCGGGCGCCATGTTGGAAGTGATATCCATGTGCTGTCTTTCGCTCTTGTATGGGTCATGCGGCCAGCGGCATCGCGCGCTGGGTCTGGTTCTCTTCGGTCCGGACGAGGGCCATGCCGGCCACGTAGCCGAAAGTCAGGGCCGGGCCGAGCGTGATGCCGGCGCCTGGGTAGTTGCCGCCCATGACGCTGGCAGCATCGTTGCCCACCGCATACAGGCCAGGGACCACGCTGTTGTCCTGCGTGATGACGCGGCACGAGGCGTCGGTGGCGAGGCCGGCGAAGGTGCCGATTTCTCCGATCACGACTTTGAGCGCGTAGAACGGCCCCTTCGCGATGGGCGCCATGCAGGGATTGGGCTGGACCAACGAGTCACCCTGGTAGCGGTTGTAGGCCGTGCTGCCCTTGCCGAATCGGCTGTCCACGCCGGTCTCGGCATCACGGTTGAAGGTCGCGACCTGCTCCGACAGGTTGGCCGCCGGCACGCCGATCTTGCGGGCCAGTTCCGCGATGCTGGCGGCGCGCTTGAGGTAGCCCGAGCGCAGGTGCCGGCCAATAGGCAAGGGGAACGGCGCGACCGCGCCCAGGCCGTACTCGCGCAGGTGCTTGTGGTCACAGATCAGCCAAGCGCTGAACTCGCGCTGGCCGCTCGCCTTGCAGGCCTTGACCAGGTTCTGCACGAAATCGTGGTAGGACAGGGCCTCGTTGCCGAAGCGCTTGCCGTCTGCCGTCACAGCGATCAAGCCGGGCTTGGCGCGGTCGATGAAGTGCGGCATCACGCCCTGTGTGCCGTCCTTGCGCGGAACGACCGAAGTGGGGCACCACGCGGCCGCATTGGGAATGGTGGGATCGACCCATCCGCCCACGCTCTCGCCCAGGCGCAGGCCATCGCCGGTATTGGCCTCTGGCGACGGCGTGTAGTGCTCGCGGCCCGTGGGCGTATGGGGAAACAGCTGCTTGCGCCGCTCGACGTCGTGCGGGAAGCCCCCGCACGCCAGCACCACGCCACGACGAGCCCGCACCTCGATGCGCTGCCCCTCGCGCTCGACGACGGCGCCGGACACGCGGTCGCCCTCGACGATCAGCTTCTTGACCGGTGAGGACAGCCACACCGGGATGCCCAGGTCCATGCCGGCCTTGGCCAGGCGACCGGCCAGCGCGTTGCCGTTGGTCAGCGTCATGCCGCGGCCGTAGCGCAACACGTCCAGCAGATGCCCGCCGAAGCGCTTGGCGACGTAGAAGAAGGACTCGAACGACTTGAAGGCCCGCAGAAAGTGCCACAGCTCCTTGCCAGAGCCCAGCATCATGCCGAACACGGTCAGCTCGGGCACCGGCGGGGCCAACTGCGCGATGCGCTCACCCAGCTCGCGGCCATCGAACGGGCGGGTCACCATGGACCGTCCGCCCGGCAGCCCGCCTTGCGCCTCCGCATGGTAGTCAGGAAAGACCGGCGGCATGTCGAACTGCACGCAGGTCTTGCTGGTGAAGAAGTCAATGGCCTTGGGGCCGTTCTCGATGAAGGCGTCGACCCGCGCCGGATCGAAATGCGTGCCGGCTTCGTGCTGCAGATAGGCGCGTGCCGCGCCCTCGGGTTCCTGTATGCCTTGCTCGGAAGCCAGCTTCGTGCCGGGCACCCACAGCCACCCGCCCGACCGCGCGGTCGTTCCGCCGTAGACCGGCGCCTTTTCCACCACCAACACCTTCAGGCCCTGCGTTGCGGCCGTGACCGCCGCCGCCATGCCGGAGGCGCCGGTGCCCACCACCAGTACGTCGTACTCCGCCATCTCTATCGCCATTTCACTCTCCTGTATGAGGACTGCATTGCTTCCGATTGGCGTTAGTGTATGGCTAATACATTTTTTATTACCTAATGGTTAACCCCTATCGGATGCATTTGTTAAAATCTAACCATCAAAGGAGGCATCGGTGGCGACGCACATGGAAAACCAGTTCACCCTGGACACACTGGTGGAAAAGGAACGCAGAGGCATACAGTCGATCGAGGTCGGCGGGCAGTTGCTGCTGGCCCTGGGCTCGCACGGGCGGCCCATGCCGTTGCGCGACCTGGCCAAGGCAGCCGGCATGCCAGCGGGAAAAGCGCACCCCTACCTGGTCAGCTTCGGCAAGCTGGGGCTGGTGACCCAGGACGCCGCCACGGGGTATTACTGGCTGGGCCCGACGGCCATCCAGCTCGGTCTCGTGAGCCTGCAGATGCTGAATCCAGTGCGCGAGGCCACCCCCTACGGCGAGCAGTTGGCCGAAGCGACCGGGCACAGCGTGGCCTTGTCCGTGTGGGGTAACCACGGTCCGACGATCGTTCGCTTGGTCGATCCGATCTACCCACTGCACGTCAACCTGCGCACCGGAACCGTGATGTCGCTCGCCGGCACCGCCACGGGACGCCTCTTTGCGGCCTACCTGCCGAAGCAATTGATCGAGGAGTCGATGCGCGAGGACTACAAACGACTGGGACCTGACATTGCCACACCGCTGAAGGCCGACGAGGTCGAGAAACAGCTGGCGGAAGTGCGGCGTCATGGCCTGTCGCGCTCGGTCAGCAGACCTACCCCGGGCGTGAACTCTTTCGCGGCACCAGTGTTCGACTACTCGGGCAACATCGTTCTGGGGATCACCTTGATGGGGTCGGCGGGCATCTTCGACCCGGACTGGAACGGGCCGCAAGCCAAGGCGGTCAAAGACTGCGCCGCCGAAGTCTCAAAACGCCTTGGGCACCTGCCAGTTGCATCACCGAAGTAAGTTCCGAGGCCTGACGGATGGCTCTTGCTCGAGAGCAGATGCCGGTATGGCCGTCCCCTCACCCACCCCGCCATTTCATCCGCCACCCGCCCCGTAAGCGGACGTGGGCCAACCAAGTCACGGTGGCCTCCCGCAATGTCGACGTCGGGGAAGCGAATGCCGGCGAGCGGCAGGCAGGGCCAATTGCCGCATGTGAGAATTCTCGAATGCAAGAATTCGACGTGATCATCGTCGGCGCCGGCATCGCGGGCGCCTCCCTGGGCTGGCGCCTGGCCGCCATGTCGCGCGTGCTGCTGCTCGAGCGCGAGAGCCAGCCGGGCTACCACGCTACGGGGCGCTCGGCCGCCATGTTCATGGAGAGCTACGGCCCGCCCGCGGTGCGCGCCCTCACCCGCGCCAGCCGCGCCTTCTACGAACGGCCGCCCGAGGGCTTCACCAGCGTGCCGCTGCTGCACCCGCGCGGCGCGCTCTACCTGGCCACGCACGAGCAGGTGGCGCTGCTGGCCCAGCTGCGCGCCGAGCTCGCCGGCAGCTGCCCGGGCCTGCAGGAGCTCGACGCCGCCGCCACGCTGGCGCGCCTGCCCTGCCTGCGGCCCGAGCTGGTGCATGGCGCGCTGTACGACCCCGGCTCGCAGGACATCGACGTCAACGCCCTGCACCAGGGTTTTCTGCGCGGCCTGCGCCAGCACGGCGGCGAGCTGCGCTGCAACGCTGAACCCGTCCAGGCCAGCCACGACGGCCAGGCCTGGACCGTCACGCTGGCCGACGGCGAAACCCTGCGCGCGGCCACGGTGGTCGACGCCGCCGGCGCCTGGGCCGACGAGCTGGCCGCGCTGTTCGGCGCGGCGCCCATAGCCCTGGTTCCGCGCCGGCGCAGCGCCTTCACCTTCAAGGCCCCCGAGGGCATGGACGCCTCGGCCTGGCCGGCCGTGATCGGGGTCGACGAGAGCTACTACTTCAAGCCCGACGCCGGCCAGCTGCTGGGCTCGCCGGCCAACGCCGACCCCACCACGCCGCACGACGTGGTGCCCGAGGAGCTGGACATCGCCCTGGGCATCCACCAGATCGAGGAGGTCAGCACGCTGCAGATCCGCCGCCCGAGCAGCACCTGGGCCGGGCTGCGCAGCTTCGTGGCCGACGGCGAGATGGTGATCGGCTACGACGACGCCTGCCCCGGCTTCTTCTGGCTGGCCGCCCAGGGCGGCTACGGCATACAGAGCGCGGCCGGCGCCAGCGCCCTGGCCGCAGCGCTGTTGCGTGGCGAACCGCTGCCGCCCGAGCTGGCGCGCGAGGGCCTGGAGCCGGCCACGCTGTCGCCGGCGCGCCTGCGCCCGGCCGCGGCGGACCGCTGATGCGGGTATGAGGAAAGGCCGGCTCAGCTGCCGGCCAGCGCGCGCAGGCCGTTCGGGTCGTCGAGCCTGAGCACGCGGCCGGAGCCGCTGATCAGGCTGCGCTCGCGCAGGTGGCGCAGCACGCGCGACAGGGTTTCGGGGGCGATGCCGAGCTGGGCCGCGATCAGGCGCTTGCGCTCGCGCAGCAGCACAGCCAGCGAGCCGGACTCCTCGGCCGGCTCGGCATGGCGCAGCAGCCATTCGGCGCAGCGCGCCTCGGCGTCCTTGGCCAGGCGGCTGACGGCCAGCTCGGTCTGCTGGCGGTGGGCCTGGGCCACGTCGTGCAGCACGGCCTGGGCCGAGGGCGGCAAGGCCTTGAGGCTGCGCTCGAACAGTTCCACCGGTACGCGCCGCAGGCTGACCGAGGTCTCGGCCACCGCGTCCACGGCGCTGGGCAGGCCCAGCACGGCCGAGGTGGCCTCGAGCCAGAACGGCCCCTCGACCACGCCCAGCTGGTGCGCCAGCAAACCGTCTTCCATCAGGCCCAGGGCCACCCTCCCGCTGTCCAGGTGCAGCACGTCCTTCATGGCCACCGCGCGACGCAGCAGCGGGGTTCCGCAGGCCAGGGTCTGCGTCTCGGCCGGCAGATCGAATGACTTGGAGGGCAGCATGGAGGCGACTTTGCCCCAGCCCGCCGGGTCGGGCGTTGACCCACATCAAAGCGCGGCAGGAAAACCGCCCCGGCCCGTCTCCTCCGGGGCGCCGCCATCCCCGCCTACTTGCGGCCCAGGCCCAGGCGCTGCGCGCCCTCGGTGTACAGGCGCACGCGCTCCTTCATGAAGGCGTCCATCTGCTCGGTGCCCACGTTGACCAGCTCGAAGCCGTTCTTGGCCGCCAGCTCCTTCATCTGCGGGTCGTTGTTCAGCGCGGCCCAGAGCTCGGACAGGCGCTTGATGGCCTCGGGCGGGGTGCTCTTGGGCACGCCTATGCCGCGGTAGGCGCCGTCCACCCAGTCCACGCCGAGCTCGCGGAAGGTCGGCACCTCGGGCATCAGCGGATGGCGCTTGTCCATGGCGATGGCCAGCGGGCGCACCCGGCCCTTGTTGTTGATCGCGAACGGCGAGTAGGTGATGGCGCCGTCGACCTGGGCCCCCAGCACCGCGGTCGACATGTCGCCCGTGCCCTTGAACGGGATGTAGTTGGTCTTGACGCCGAAGGCCGCGTTCAGCCGCTCGTGCGCCGCGTGGTTGGCCGAGTTCAGCCCCGATCCGCCGAGCGAGAACTTGCCCGGCTCGGCCTTGGCCGCCTTGAGGAAGTCGGCGAAGCTCTTGATCGGGCTGTTCTCGGGAACGACCAGGATGTCGGGCGTGTAGTGGAACCAGAACACCGGCGTGATGTCGGCGGTCTTGTACTGCACCTGGCCCTCGATGGGCTGGAACACGATGTGCGGCAGGTTGATGCCGACCACGTTGAGGCCGTCGCCGGCCAGCTGGTTCATCTGGCTCCACATCAGGCCGCCGCCGGCGCCGGGCTTGTACTGGATGATGGTGTCGACCGCCGCGCAGCGCTTCTTGAGCACCATCTGCTGGTGGCGCGCCGAGAGGTCGGATTCGCCGCCCGGCGGAAAGGCCTGCCAGTACAGCAGGTTCTTCTCGGGACAGGCCTGGGCCAGGGCCAGGGGCGCCAGCAGGGCCAGGCCCAGGGTGCACAGCAGTCGCTTCATCATCGTTGTCTCCTCGTGGTTGGAATGGGAAGGCGCCGGCTCAGGCGGCCTTGCGCAGCGCCGCGCCGGCGCCCAGGCGCTCGCAGACGGCGCGCGTCACCTGCTCGGTCGTCGCGCTGCCGCCCAGGTCGCGCGTGTGCAGGGCCGGGTCGGCCGTGACCTGCTCCACCGCCTGCATGAGGGCTTGCGCGGCCTCGGACTCGCCCAGGTGCTCGAGCAGCATCACGCAGCTCCAGAAGGTGCCGACCGGATTGGCCAGGCCCTGGCCCATGATGTCGAAGGCCGAGCCGTGGATGGGCTCGAACATGCTGGGGTAGCGGCGCTCGGGGTCGATGTTGCCGGTCGGCGCGATACCCAGGCTGCCGGCCAGCGCCGCCGCCAGGTCGCTCAGGATGTCGGCATGCAGGTTGGTGGCGACTATGGTGTCGAGCGTCGCCGGCTTGTTGACCATGCGCGCGGTCATCGCGTCGACCAGTTCCTTGTCCCAGGCCACGTCGGGGAACTCGCGGCTGACCTCGAGCGCGATCTGGTCCCACATCACCATGGCGTGGCGCTGCGCGTTGCTCTTGGTGACGACGGTCAGCTGCTTGCGTGGGCGCGATTGCGCGAGGCGGAAGGCAAAGCGCAGGATGCGCTCGACGCCGACGCGCGTCATCATCGACACGTCGGTCGCGGCCTCGATCGGGTGGCCCTGGTGGACGCGGCCACCCACGCCCGAGTATTCGCCTTCGGAGTTCTCGCGCACGATGACCCAGTTCAGGTCCTCCGGCGCGCAGCGCTTGAGCGGTCCGTCGATGCCGGGCAGGATGCGCGTGGGCCGCACGTTGGCGTACTGATCGAAGCCCTGGCAGATCTTCAGGCGCAGACCCCAGAGCGTGACATGGTCGGGGATATGCGGGTCGCCGGCCGAGCCGAACAGGATGGCGTCCTTGCCGCGCAGCGCAGCCAGACCGTCGGCCGGCATCATCTCGCCGTGGGCCCGGAACCAGTCGCCGCCCCAGCCGAATTGCTCGAACTCGAAGCTGAAGCGGCCATAAGCGTCGGCCAGCGCCTGCAGCACGGTCTGGCCGGCCGGCACGACTTCCTTGCCGATGCCATCGCCGGGAATGCAGGCGATCTCGTAGGTCTTCATGGGATTCCTTGGGAGATACGGTTGCGGATGGCCCGACTGTAGGCCTTGCCTGGCCCAATGAATCGCCATAAAGTGTTTTCATTGTTCACTTTGATTCAACAATGTCGACACCCGCCTCCGCTCCCTCCGAAATGGCCTTCTTCAGCCTGCTCGCGCGCTGCGGCAGCTTTTCCGCCGCGGCACGCGAGCTCGGCCTGAGCCCCGCGGCCGTCAGCAAGCGCCTGGCGCAGCTCGAGGCCCGGCTGGGCGTGCCGCTGATGCAGCGCACCACGCGGCGCATCGCGCTGACGGCCGAGGGCGAGCTCTACCTGGCCCATGCGCGCCGCATCCTGGCCGAGATCGACGACATGGAGCAGCTGGTCAGCAGCAGCCGGGCCGACCCCAAGGGCCTGCTGCGTGTGAACGCCACGCTGGGCTTCGGCCGCAGCCAGGTCGCGCCACTGATTTCCGAGTTCGTGAAGAAATACCCCGAGGTTCAGGTGCAGCTGCAGCTGACGGTGAACCCGCCGCCGCTGCACGAGGACGCGTTCGACGTCTGCATACGCTTCGGCGAGCCGCCCGACGCGCGCGTGATCGCGCGCCGCATCGCGCCCAACCGCCGCCTGCTCTGCGCGGCGCCGGCCTACCTGGCGCGCCACGGCACGCCGCGCCAGCCGCACGAGTTGGCCCAGCACAACTGCATCACGATCCGCCAGGGCGACGAGGCCTACGGCCTGTGGCGCCTGGCCTCGGGCAAGCGCAGCGAGACCGTCAAGGTGCGCGGCAACCTCAGCACCAACGACGGCGAGATCGCTGTGAACTGGGCGCTGGCGGGGCAAGGCATCCTGATGCGCGCCGAATGGGACATCGCCAAGTACCTGCGCAGCGGCCGCCTGCGCGAGGTGCTCGAGCACTGGCAGACGCCGCCGGCCGACATCTACGCGGTCTATCCGCAGCGCCACCAGTTCGCGGCGCGCGTGCGCGGCTTCGTCGACTTCCTGGTCGAGGCCTTTGAGGAGCGTGCGAGTTGAGGGCCAGCGTCTTCAGAGCACCAGAATGGCCCGGAAATCGTTGACGTTGGTGTGGGTGGGCCCGGTGATCACCAGGTCGTCCAGCTTCTTGAAATAGCCGTAGGCGTCGTTGCGGTCCAGGTACTGGTCTATCTTCATGCCCAGCGACTGGGCGCGCGACAGGGTTTCGGGCGCGACCAGGGCGCCCGCGTTGTCCTCCACCCCGTCGATGCCGTCGGTGTCGGCCGCCAGCGCCCAGACACCCGGCTGGCCCTGCAGCGCCTGCGCCAGGCCCAGGCAGAACTCGCCGGCGCGCCCGCCGCGGCCGCGCGGCGTACCCTCGGGCTGGGGCCGCACCGTCACCGTGGTCTCGCCGCCCGAGAGGATCACGCAGGGCTTGGCAAAGGGCTGGCCGCGCTGCGCGACCGCGCGCGCCAGCGCCGCGTGGACCTTGCCGACCTCGCGCGACTCGCCTTCGATCTCGTCGCTCAGGATATGCGCCGCCATGCCGGCCGCGCGTGCGGCGGCCGCGGCCGCCTCCAGCGACTGCTGCGGCGTCGCGATCAGGTGGACCTGGTGGCCTTCGAACACCGCATCGCCCGGCTTGGGCGTCTCCAGCAGCCCCTGCTCGAGTTGGTGCGTCAGCGCCTCGGGGATGGCAATGCCGTAGCGCTTGAGGATGGCGATGGCCTCGGCACAGGTGCTGGCGTCCGGCACCGTGGGGCCGCTCGCGATCACCGAGGGGTCGTCGCCCGGCACGTCGCTGATGGTCAGCGTGACCACGCGCGCCGGCGCGCAGGCCGCGGCCAGGCGGCCGCCCTTGATGCGCGAGAGGTGCTTGCGCACGCAGTTCATCTCGCCGATGCTTGCGCCGCTGAGCAGCAGCTCGCGGTTGATGCGCTGCTTGTCGGCCAGCGTCAGCCCATCGGCCGGCAGCGTGAGCAGGGCCGAGCCGCCGCCCGAGATCAGGCACAGCACCAGGTCGTCGGCGGTCAGGCCCTCGGTCAGCGCCAGGATGCGCTCGGCCGCGGCCAGGCCGGCCGCGTCGGGCACCGGGTGGGCGGCCTCGACCACCTCGATACGCTGCGGCAGACCTTCGGGGCGCGGCGGTATGTGGTGGTAGCGCGTGACCACAAGGCCCGACAGCGGTGCGTCGGCCGGCCACAGCGCCTCCACGGCCTGGGCCATGGCGCCGCCGGCCTTGCCGGCGCCCAGCACCAGGGTGCGGCCCTTGGGCGGTGGGGGCAGGCAGGCAGCGGTGTTGTGCAGCGGCAGCGCGCGCTGCACGGCGGCGCGGTAGAGATGCTCGAGGAAGGCGTGGGGCTGAGTGGCGGGATCGGGTGCGGTGCTTGCGGTCGGTTCGGTCATTGGGGGTCTCCTGGACCGGATTGTGCCGTCGTAACCGGCTGGTAACCCGCCCCGGCGGCAAAACCGGGGGGCGGGATGGTCCTTCAGTGCCTCAGGCCGCGGGCGCCTGGGCGATCTCGTGGTCGGCCATCAGTTCCAGGCTGCGGCACAGGGCCGAATGGTCGAGGCCGGCCATGCCGTGGGCGGCGCAGCTTTGCATCAGCTGGGCCGCGCTCGCGGTGTGGGGCAGGCTCACACCCAGCTCGCGCGCGCCCTGCAGGGCCAGGTTCAGGTCCTTCTGGTGCAGAGCTATGCGGAAACCCGGGTTGAACGTGCGCTGGATCATGCGCTCGCCGTGCACCTCGAGGATGCGGCTGGCGGCAAAGCCGCCCATCAGGGCCTGGCGCACCTTGGCCGGGTCGGCGCCGGCCTTGCTGGCGAACAGCAGGGCCTCGGCCACGGCCTCGATGTTGAGCGCCACGATGATCTGGTTGGCCACCTTGGTGGTCTGGCCGTCGCCGTTGCCGCCGACCAGGGTGATGTTCTTGCCCATGGCCTCGAACAGGGGCCTGACGCGCTCGAAGGCCGCCTCGGGGCCGCCGACCATGATGGTCAGGCTGCCGGCCTTGGCGCCGACCTCGCCGCCGGAGACCGGCGCGTCCAGGTAGTCGCAGCCCAGGGCGTTGATCTTCCTGGCGAATTCCTTGGTGGCCATGGGCGAGATAGAGCTCATGTCGACCACCACCTTGCCCAGGCGGTCGTCGGCGCCGCGCTGGCATTCCTTCAGGCCCTGCGCCACGCCGCGCTCGCCGAACAGCGCGTCCTCCACATGGGGCGTGTCCGGCACCATGGTGATGATGATGTCGGCGCGCTTGGCCACTTCCTCGCTGCTGGTGCACAGGGTGGCGCCCTGCTCTGCGAATTCGCCGGGCACCTTGCCATGGCTGTAGAGATAGAGCACATGGCCCGCCTTCAGCAGGTTCAGCGCCATGGGCGCGCCCATGATGCCCAGTCCGATGAAGCCGACTTTCATTCCACTCTTGGTCATGATCCTTGTTCCTTGCAATTTGATTTACGAAAGCGCGAGCCCGTGCGCGGCAACCCAGCCCAGGCCGGCTTCGGTGCCGCCGGGGCCGGCCTGGCGCGGCTTGTATTCGCAGCCCACATGGCCGGCGTAGCCGAGCTCGTCGAGCAGCGCGAACAGGTAGCGGTAATTGATCTCGCCGGTGCCCGGCTCGTTGCGCCCCGGGTTGTCGGCCAGCTGCACATGGCCTATGCGCGCGAACTGGCTGCGCAGGGTCTGGCCCAGCTCGCCCTCCATGCGCTGGGCATGGTAGATGTCGTACTGCAGGAACAGGTTGTCCGAGCCCACCTCGTCGAGGATGGACAGGGCCTGGGCCGTGCGGTTGACCAGGAAGCCGGGGATGTCGAAGCTGTTGATCGGCTCCAGCAGCAGCGGGATGCCCTCGGCCTCGAGCGCCTGGGCCGCGTGGCGCAGGTTGGCCACCAGGGTGGCGCGCGCCTGGTCCGCCGACACGCCGGCCGGCAGGATGCCGGCCAGGCAGTTGATGCGCGGCGTGCCGAGCACCCGGGCGTACTCGACGGCGCGGCGCACGCCGGCCTGGAACTCCTCCACGCGGCCGGGGTGGCAGGCGATGCCGCGCTCACCGGCGGCCCAGTCGCCGGCCGGCAGGTTGTGCAGCACCAGTTGCAGGCCGTTGTCCTTGAGCCGGGCCGCGACCTCGGCAGCCGGGTGGTCGTAGGGGAACAGGAATTCCACCGCGCGGAAGCCCGCGCGGGCGGCGGCGGCGAAGCGGTCCAGGAAGGGCAGCTCGGTGAAGAGCATGCTCAGGTTGGCAGCCAGTTTGGGCATGTCGCGCTCCTTCAGTCCAGCAGCGCCACGGCGGTCGGCACGTCGGCGCGGTCGATGGCCAGGTCCTCGAACTCGGTCACCTTGTCGATCTCGGTGCCCATGGAGATGTTGGTCACGCGCTCGAGGATGACCTCGATCACCACCGGCACCTGGAACTCGGCCATCCAGGCCTCGGCCTGCTTGATCGCCGGCGCGATCTCTTCCTGGCGGTGCACGCGGATCGCCTTGCAGCCCAGGCCCTCGACCACCTTGACATGGTCGACGCCATAGCCCTCGACCTCGGGGGCATTGATGTTCTCGAAGCCCAGCTGCACGCAGTAGTCCATCGAGAAGCCGCGCTGCGACTGGCGGATCAGGCCCAGGTAGCTGTTGTTGACCACCATGTGGATGTAGGGCAGCTTGAACTGCGCGCCCACGGCCAGCTCCTCGATCATGAACTGGAAGTCGTAGTCACCCGACAGCGCGACGATCTTGCGCTGGGGGTCGGCGGCGCGCACGCCCAGGGCGGCCGGCACGGTCCAGCCCAGCGGGCCGGCCTGGCCGCAGTTGATCCAGTGGCGCGGCTTGTAGACATGCAGGAACTGGGCGCCCGCGATCTGCGACAGGCCGATGGTCGACACGTAGCACACGTCCTCGCCGAAGGCGCGGTTCATGCACTGGTAGACGCGCTGAGGCTTCATCGGCACGCTGTCGAAGTTGGTCTTGCGCAGGTACTCGACCGAGCCCTTGCGCTCCTGGCACTCGCCGGCCCAGCCCGACCAGTCGCGCAGGCGGCCGGCGGCCTTCCATTCGCGCGCCACCTCGACGAACAGCTGCAGCGCGGCACCGGCGTCGGAGACGATGCCGTAGTCGGGCGCGAACACGCGGCCGATCTGGGTGGGCTCGATGTCCACGTGGATGAACTTGCGGCCCTTGCAGTAGACCTCGGGCGAGCCGGTGTGGCGGTTGGCCCAGCGGTTGCCTATGCCCAGCACGAAGTCGCTGGCCAGCATGGTCGCGTTGCCGTAGCGGTGGCTGGTCTGCAGGCCGCACATGCCGGCCATCAGCGGGTGGTCGTCGGGGATGGTGCCCCAGCCCATCAGCGTGGGAATGACCGGGATGCCGGTGAGCTCGGCGAACTCCACCAGCAGGTCCGAGGCGTCGGCGTTGATGATGCCGCCGCCGGCGACGATCAGCGGGCGCTCGGCCGTGACCAGCATCTCCAGCGCCTTCTCGATCTGGCGGCGCGAGGCGGTGGGCTTGTAGACCGACAGCGGCTCGTAGGTGTCGGGGTCGAACTCGATCTCGGTGGTCTGCACGTCGAACGGCAGGTCGATCAGCACCGGGCCCGGGCGGCCCGAGCGCATCAGGTGGAAGGCCTGCTGGAAGGCGCGCGGCACCTGGGCCGGCTCGAGCACGGTGGTGGCCCACTTGGTCACGGGCTTGGCGATGCTGGCAATGTCCACCGCCTGGAAGTCCTCCTTGTGCAGGCGCGCGCGCGGCGCCTGGCCGGTGATGCAGAGAATGGGGATGCTGTCGGCCTGGGCCGAGTACAGACCGGTGATCATGTCGGTGCCGGCCGGGCCCGAGGTGCCTATGCACACGCCGATGTTGCCGGCGCGCGCCCGGGTGTAGCCCTCGGCCATGTGCGAGGCGCCCTCGACGTGGCGCGCGAGGATGTGGGCGACGGTGCCCTGCTCGCGCAGCGCCGCGTACAGCGGGTTGATCGCCGCGCCCGGCACGCCGAACGCCTGCGTGACGCCTTCCTTCTCCATGACCCAGACGGCGGCCTGGGCGGCGGTCATTCTTGCCATTGTGATCTCCTGGTGTGTGTATGAGTCACGACTGTAGGAACCATTGGGCAGTTGATGAAGACGGCGCAGGGCCATAAGATTTATTCGAATATGGAATAAACGAGGACGACGATGGACCGCTTGCTGGCAATGCAGATGTTCGTGCGCGTGGTGGAAACAGGCAGCTTCTCCAAGGCGGCCAAGGAGTTCGCCACCACCCAACCCACGGTGACCAAGCAGGTCGCTTCCCTCGAGTCCCAGCTCAAGGTGCGCCTGCTCAACCGCAACACGCGCGGCGCCAGCCTGACCGAGTCGGGCGCGCTCTACTACGAGAAGTGCAAGTCCATCGTGCACGAAGTCGAGGAGGCCGAGAGCGCGGTGCAGAGGCACCAGACGCAGGCGCAGGGCCTGCTGCGCATCGGCACCTCGGTGGCCTTCGGCCGCCGCGTGATCGTGCCGCTGACGCTGGAGTTCATGGCCAAGCATCCGCAGGTCGAGGTGGACCTGAGCTTCGAGGACCGCTACACCGACCTGGTGGCCATGGGGCTGGACGTGGCGGTGCGCATGGGCAAGCTGGCCGACTCCACGCTGGGCGCGCGCTTCCTGGGCATGAACCCCTGGGTCATGGTGGCCGCGCCCGAGTACCTGCGCAAGCACGGCATACCGCAGCGGCCCGAGGATCTCGCCGGCCACAACGCGCTGATCTACAGCAGCGTGCAGGGCGACGCGGTGTGGCGCATGTCCATGCCTGGTGGCGAGCATGTCACCGTGCCGGTCAGCGGCCGCCTGCGCTCGAACAACCTCTCGGCCGTGCTCGCAGCCGCACGCAGCGGCTTAGGTATCGCCGCCCTGCCCTGCTACGTGGCCGGCGACTCGCTGGCCACGGGCCAGGTGGTCGAGGTACTGCACGGGCACAGCCTGCCCGAGCAGGAGATCCACGCGGTCTACCCCTCGCCCAAGCTGGTGCCGGGCAAGGTCCAGGCCTTCATCGCCTTCCTGCAGGGCCGCTTCGGCGAGCGCTGGTGGGAGCGGCTGCCCAAGGGCTGAGCACACGCGGCGCGGGCAGCCGGCTCCGTTACACTGGCAGCGGGTGTCGACGCCGCATGCCGCGGCCGGCAGGTTCACGCGCTGGTCGGGCCGCCACGCGGCATGTCTGCGACCGTGACCCCATGCCCAGCCACACCCTGGAACTCATCGCCGCCATTGTTTTCGCAGTGGCCGTGCTCCACACCTTCTCGACCCGCTTCTTCGAACACTTGGCTCACACCCAGCCGCGCCATGCCGGCCTGTGGCACCTGCTGGGCGAGGTGGAGATCGTGTTCGGCTTCTGGGCCATGGTGCTGATGCTGCTCATGTTCGCCATCGCGGGCCCGCGAGACGCCATCGCCTACCTCGAGTCGCGCAACTTCACCGAGCCGATGTTCGTGTTCGCCATCATGGTGATCGCGGGCACGCGGCCTATCCTGGCGCTGGCCGGCGCCTCGGTGCGCTTCATCGCGCGCTGGCTGCCCCTGCCCGGCGGCATGGCGGTCTATTTCCTGGTGCTGGCCTTCGTGCCCCTGCTGGGCTCGTTCATCACCGAACCCGCGGCCATGACGCTGGCGGCGCTGATGCTGCGCGACACCCTGCTCTCCCGGAAAGTCTCCTCCAAGCTCAAGTACGCGACGGTGGGCGTGCTGTTCGTCAACGTCTCGATCGGCGGCACGCTCACGCCCTTCGCCGCGCCGCCGGTGCTGATGGTGGCCGCCAAGTGGGACTGGGACTTCTGGTTCATGGTCGCCAATTTCGGCTGGAAGGCCGCGATCGCCGTGCTGGTCAATGCCGCCTCGGCCATGCTGCTGTTCCGCCACGAGATCGGCCACATGGACCAGGACGAAGCCGCCGCCGCGGGGCCGGTGCCCGCATCGGTGGTCCTGGTGCACCTGGCCTTCCTGGCCATCGTGGTGGTGTTCGCCCACCACCCGGTGGTGTTCATCGGCCTGCTGCTGTTCTTCCTGGGCTTCGCCGCGGCCTACCAGCGCCACCAGAACCCGCTGATCCTGCGCGAGGCCCTGCTGGTCGCCTTCTTCCTCGCCGGCCTGGTGGTGCTGGGCGGACTGCAGCAATGGTGGCTGCAACCCCTGCTGATGGGCATGGACGCCAACGCCGTCTTCTTCGGCGCCACGGCCCTGACCGCGATCACCGACAACGCGGCGCTGACCTACCTTGGATCGCTGGTCGAAGGCCTGAGCGCCGAGTTCAAGACGGCCCTGGTGGCGGGTGCGGTCACCGGAGGCGGGCTGACCGTGATCGCCAACGCGCCCAATCCGGCCGGCGCCGCCATCCTCAAGGAGAAGTTCGCGGACAACGCCATCCACCCCGTCGGCCTGCTGATCTCGGCCCTGCCGCCGACCCTGGTCGCGGTGCTGGCGTTCCGCGTCCTCTGATGGGCGGCGCCTACCGGCCGTGCAGGAACTGGAGCACGGCGTTGAGCAGGTACAGGGCCAGCAGTGCAATGCTGGCCCAGCTGCCCAGGCGCCAAACGCGCGCGACCGGCCGGTAGGCCAGGGCGACCACCACCGCCCCGCTCATCAGGCAGGCCGTCACGGCCGACACCGTGTGCATGGGCGAGACCTGGGCGTAGAGGCTGCCCGGGCGGTAAGCCAGGTCGTCAATGGCCAGGATCAGCACGTCGAACAGGTTGCTGCCCAGCAGGTTGGCCATGGCCATGTCGACGGCGCCGATGCGCATGGCGCCCCAGGTGGTCGCCAGCTCGGGCACCGAGGTCGCCAGGGCCACGAACAGGGTCCCGACGAAGGAGTTCGACCAGCCCATGAGTCGGGCCAGCTCGACGCCGATCAGCGGCAGCCAGATGCCGCTGCCCACCACCACCGCCGCGGCCAGGACATAGCCCGTGAGCGCGGATTTCAGCGACATGACAGGCGCAGTCAGGCGCGGCGCCGGCGGCTGGCGCTGCTCGGCGAGGTAGATCGCACGCATCGCGAGGCCGTAGAGCATGAGAATCACTCCACTGCCCCAACTGATGTGTCCCAGGCTGGGCAATGCGCCCTGCGCGCTCAACAGCAGGATCAGCGCAGCGACGCCCAGCAGGACCACGCCGAAGCCCGCCGATAGCAGGTGGCCGTGGGCGGCCACCGCATAGACTGGCTCCTTGCGGTAGAAAACGTCGAGCAGCGCGAGGATGGCCAGGTTGAAGACGCAACTGCCCAGCGCGTCGCCGACCGCGATGTCGGGCGCGGCCACGAGCGTGACGGCGCTGAGCCCGGTCACCAGTTCCGGTAGCGAAGTCACGGTTGCGACCAGAATCAATCCGATCCAGTTGCGTGACAGGCCCGTCAGTTCGGCGATCGCGTCGCCGTAGCGGATCAGGCGCACACCCGCCAGCCCGATCAGCGCGAGGCAGAAGGCGAATTGCAACCAGATCAGCAAGGTAGCGGGCATGGAGAGACTCCGGCCCGCATCTTAGAGGGAGGCCCGCAGCCCCCGCCTGGCCGCGCAGCTCAGGCCGGCGTCGCGAACTCAGGCCCGTCGTAGCTCTCGGGCACGTGGATACGGCCTGCGACGATGTCCTCCGCCACGCGGGCGATGCGGGCACGCACCTCGGCCGGCACGTCGGGCGCCATGCTCAGGCGCACCGCCTGGGGGTTGGCCAGGCCCACCTTGCGGATCTTGCCGGCCGGGAAGCTGCCGGCCTGCAACTCGCGCACCGACTCGAACACGCCTATGCCCACGTCGGCCATGGCCGAGCCCACGAAGACCTTGGGGTCGGCCTGCACCCAGTCGATCACGTTGCCGATCTGGCGCCTGCCCTTTTCGCGGCAGGCCTCGGTCACGCCGTCGCGGCCGGCGTTGAGCATGGTGAAGATGACGTCGGCGCCGGCCGCGATCTGGGCCGAGGCGACGCGATGGGACAGGGGGTTGTCGTCCTGGTTGCCCGAGAAGTTGGTCAGCAGCTTCACATTGGGGTTGGTCGCGCGCACGCCGGCGGCGTAGGCCGCGCGGCCCTTGAGGCCGGGGCGCACGCGTATGCCCGACATATGGCCGACCACGCCGGTGCGCGTGCTCAGCGCCGCGAGCACGCCGGCCAGGTAGGCCGACTCCTCCTGCAGCACGTCGTAGCTGGCCAGGTTGGCCTCGGTCACGGCACCCTGGGTGACCACGAATTTCGCCCTGGGAAAGCGCGCCGCGACCTCGGCGCAGGCCTCGTTGTTCTGCCCGCCATGCGCCACCACCAGGTCCACGCCCGACTCGGCCAGGCGCGTGAGCGCCGCGGCCAGCAGTTCCTTGCGCGGCTGCACGCTGTCGATGTGGCTGGTCTTGACGCCGAGCTCGACCCGGGCGCGCTCCAGGCCGCGCCAGCCGGCCTCCATGAAGCCGCGGTCGTTGACATTGCCGGCGAACAGGGCGCCGACCGAGAGCGGCCGGCCGGCGGCCGGGCCGCCGGCACAGGCCGAGATCAGCGGCGCGCTGCACAGGGCGGCACCGGCCAGCGCGAAGCGCCGGCGCGAGGGGGAGGCGGGGAAGTTGGGATGCATGATGTCTGCTCCTGTCGGTTCGTCGTGGGGTGTGGAACTCAGTGGGCCTCGGCCGCCTTCGCGGCTTCGATGGCGGCACGCTGGTCGGCCTTGCCGCCGTTGAAGAACAGGTTCAGCAGCACGGCCGAGATCGCGGTCAGCAGGATGCCGCTCTCGAGCAGCGGATGCAGGCTGTGCGCCATGTGCTGGGTCCAGCGCGGCGCGACCAGCGGGATCAGGCCGGCGCCCAGCGAGATCGCGACGATGTAGAGGTTGTGGCGGTTGTGCTTGAAGTCCACGCCGGTGAGGATGCGTATGCCGGTCGCGGCCACCATGCCGAACATCACCAGGCCCGCGCCGCCCAGCACGAACTGGGGCACGGACTCGACCAGGGCCGCCATCTTGGGCAGCATGCCCAGCACGATCATGATCAGGCCGGCGGCCACGCAGACCCAGCGGCTCTTGACGCCGGTGACGCCGACCAGGCCCACGTTCTGCGAGAAGCTGGTGTAGGGGAAGGTGTTGAAGATGCCGCCGATCAGCGTGCCCAGGCCGTCGGTGCGCAGGCCGGCGCTCAGCGCGGGCTGGTCGATCTTCTTGCCCGTGATGTCCGACAGCGCTAGGAACATGCCGGTGGACTCGATCATCACCACGATCATCACCAGGGTCATGGTCAGCACCATCACGAGGTCGAAGCTCGGCATGCCGAAGGCGAACGGCGTGACCAGGTCGAACCAGTGCGCCTTGCCCACCTTGTCGAAGTTCATCTTGCCCATGCCGACCGCGACCACGCAGCCGATCACGATGCCCAGCAGTACCGCGATGTTGGCGACGAAGCCGCGCCCCAACTTGACCAGCAGCAGGATCGCGAGCAGCACGAAGCCGGCCACGGCCATGTTGTCCAGCGCGCCGTAGTTGGCGTTGTCGACCATGGGGATGGGCCCGGGCAGCTTGATCGCCGACGCGGCGGCACCGGCGGGCGCCGACGCGGCGGCGGCCGCCGCGGCCGCCTTGGCGCCGTCGACCATGGTCACCAGCTTGGGCATGTCCACGCTCTGCGCCAGGTTGGCCGGACCGCCCATGGCCCAGCCCACGCCCACGCGCATCAGGCTGATGCCGATGATGGCGATGATGGTGCCGGTGACCACCGGCGGGAAGAAGCGCAGCAGGCGGCTCATCAGCGGTGCGATCAACATCGACAGGATGCCAGCGCCGATGATGGCGCCGAAGATCGCGCGCGCGCCCTCGGGGCCGCTCTGCACGTTGGCCATGGCGACCATGGGGCCGACCGCGGCGAAGGTCACGCCCATCATCACCGGCAGCTTGATGCCGAAATGCCGGCCGAAGCCCAGCGACTGGATCAGCGTGACCAGGCCGCAGCAGAACAGGTCGGCCGAGATCAGCAGGGCCACCTGCTCGGGGCTGAGCTTGAGCGCACGGCCCACGATCAGCGGCACGGCCACGGCGCCGGCGTACATCACCAGCACATGCTGCAGGCCCAGGGCGGCGAGCTTGCCCGCGGGCAGGCGCTCGTCCACCGGATGGACGGTCGAATGACTCATGAGGGTCTCCTAGTGTTTGCGAGGAAAGGCAGGCAGGCGACGATGGCTTCAGCCGTGCCGAACGGGGGACGCGGGCCGCGAGGGGCCGGTGGGGAACGAAGTGGCGAGCGAGAGCCGGATCCCCGTGGCGGGGACGGCGGTCCGGTGGCGGGCCTGGTCGTGACAGTCAGTGTTCATCGCGTTCTCACATAAGGGGAAGATGCACCGGTTTGACGGTCCAACTTCCCCTCACAGCGGGCGCTGTGAGGGGCGAGCATCGCGACCACATGCGGTTCAAGGCTTGAACCGCCAGGGCTCCGCGGCGATGTGGAAAAAGTGTATGCAAAAACGAATACACGTTATATGCGGATTTACCCGCAGCCCCGGGGATAAACCTGCTAACGCCTGGCCGATCGCCCGCCCTTTCTCGGAGTCGCCATGACCGACCATCAGCAATTGCTGCGCGAGGCCGTGCGCGCCGCCTGCCGGCGCCTGGGCAGGCCGGCAGCGTGATGTGTGCGAGCGGCTACCCCTGCCCCATGTGCCTGGCCGCGATGCTGGGCACCGGCGTGCGGACCGTCTACCACGCATTTGGCATGTCGGCCGAGCCGGCCTACCGCGCCCCGGGCCTGCCGGTGCTGCCGCAGACCATGGTCCAGCTCGACACCGGCGTCACGGCGGCGCAGCTTTACGGCCGAGGATGGGAGCCTTGCTTCGCACTGGATCTTGCGCCGCTGCAGGCGGTACCCAGCAGGGGTTCATGCCGTCGCGGTCGGCGCTTCGCACCGACTCCGCTGCGCTGCACGGCCTGGGCGCGAGGTTCAGTCCAGTGTGGCCCCGGATGTCTTCACGCGCTCGGCCTGCAGCTGGGAGTCGCGCCGCAGGAAGTCCCGGTATTCGGCCGGGGTCGATCCCACCGCGACGTAGGAGTAGGCGTCGATCTGCGTCTTGCGGAAGTCGGGGGCCAACAGGACGCGCCGCACGTCGCGGGCAATCTGCTCGACCACCGTGGCCGGGGTGCCGGCAGGCGCCACGAGGCCGATGTTGAACACGGCATCGATCTCTTGCACCCCGGCTTCCTTGAACGTCGGCACATCGGGCAGCGCGACGCTGCGCCGATCCGCCGAGATCGCCAGTGCCTTGAGCTTGCCGGCCCTGACGTGCTGCTCGATGACCGACACGCCGAGCACCGCAGCGTCCACCTGTCCGGAGATCACCTCGGGGATCAGCGGGGCGGCACCCTTGTAGGGGACATGCACCAGCTCCAGTCCCTCCTGCTTGGCGAACATCGCCAGCGGCAGGTGCACGATCCCGCCCGCGCCGGAAGAGCCGTAGCTCATCGGTTTGTCCTTGGCCTGGCGCGCCAGTTGCACGAAGTCCTTCAGAGTGTTGGCCTTCGAGCTACGGGGCACGAAGAAGACCATCGGCACGCTGATCAGGCGCGAGACCGGGGTGAATTCTTTTTCCGGGTTGTAGGGCAGTTTCCGGTACAGGTGCGGGTTCATGGTCAGCGCCGCTTCGGTGGCGGCGAACAGGGTGTACCCGTCCGCCGGGCTCTTGGCGACGAACTCGGCCCCGATGATTTCATTGGCGCCGGATTTGTTGAGCACCAGCACCGGCTGGCCCCATTCCTTGTTCAGGCGGGTGCTCAGGGCCCGCGCCAGGTTGTCGACCGGGCCGCCCGCCGCGTAGGGTACGACGATCGTGACCGGCTTGGCCGGGAAGACCTGGGCGGCGGCCCCGTGGGCGGCGGCGGCGGCCCCGAGGGCCAGAATGAGCTTGAAGAGTTTGTGCATGGTACGAGGAAAGGGGATGTTGTAAATATCAGTCGAGCTTGATGCCGCGTTCGGCGATCAGCTTGCTCCAGCGGGCCGATTCGCGCGTCAGGTGGGCCGCCAGTTCGTCCGGGCTGGATCCGACCGGCTCGGCGCCGATGGTCTCGAAGCGTGCCGCCACGTCAGGCTGCTTCATGGCCTCGGTCAAAGCCGCATGCAGCTTGGCGATGACGGGTTTGGGCGTACCGGCCGGGGAGAACACGGCGAACCAGGGTGCGACGTCGTACCCCGCCACGCCGGCCTCGGCCAGGGTCGGCACCTGGGGCAGGGTGCGCGAACGCTTGGCGGTGGTCACGGCCAGGGCCCGCAGCTTGCCCGACTGCAGGTGCGGACGCGCCGAGGTGATGCTGTCGAACATGTAGTTGACCTGGCCGCCGAGCAGGTCGGCCACGGCCGGGCCGCTGCCCTTGTAGGGCACGTGCAGCATGTCGGTCTGGGTCAGCGAGGTGAACATCTCGCCGGCCAGGTGGATCGAGGTGCCGTTGCCCGCCGAGGCGTAGGTCAGCTTCCCCGGCGCCTTGCGCGCGGCGTCGATCACGTCGGCCACGGTCTTCACGTTCGGCTGCGTGGCGTTGGTGACCAGCACGTTGGGCACCACGGCCAGCAGGCTCACCGGCGCGAAGTCCTTGATCGGGTCGTAGTTGAGCTTGCCATAGAGCGGCTTGTTGGTGGCCATTCCGATCGAGGCGATCATGATCGTGTAGCCGTCGGCGGGTGCCTTGGCCACCAGCTCGGCGCCGATGTTGCCGCCGGCGCCCGGCTTGTTCTCTATCACGAGAGGCTGGCCCAGGGTCTTGCCGGCCTTCTCGCCCAGGGTGCGGGCGATGGCATCCATCGCGCCGCCGGGCGGGAAGGGCACCACCCAGCGGATGGGCTTGGCGGGCCAGTCGATGGCGGGTGCTTGCGCCAGGACGGCGGTGTTCAGGGTCAAGCCGGCGGCCAGCGCCGCCCACAGTTTCAGGGTCATGGTCTTGTCTCCAGGGGTGAGGGGGCTCAGGCGATGGCGGAGGGGTGCTGCGCCAGCGGGGTGACGTGGATCTTCATGTAGGGGAACAGCGGCAGCTGCGACAGCAGGGCGTGCAGCTCGTCGTTGGAGGCGACGTCGAACACGCTGTAGTTGGCGTATTCGCCGACCACGCGCCACAGGTGACGCCAGCGGCCGTCGCGCTGCAGCTCCTGCGCGTAGGCCTTCTCGCGCGCCTTGATCTCATTGGCCTGCGCCTCGGGCAGGTCATGGGGGATGTTCACATCCATGCGAACCAAAAACAGCATGGTCTTGCTCCTCAAGGAGTGCCGGCGCGTTGGCCGAAGTCGATGTGCACGGGCGTGAGGCCGGCGCGGGCGCGGTCGAATCGCTCCAGCTGGGCCCGGTCCACCTCCACACCGAAGCCGGGGCCGTCGGGCAGCTGCAGTTCGAAGTCCCGGATCGGCATGCGCTCGGTGACGATGTCGTCCACCAGAAGCTGGGGGCCGAACAACTCGCAGCCGTGGTGCTGCGGGCCCAAGGTCGAGAACACATGCGCCGATGCGGCGCTGCCGATCGAGGTTTCGAGCATGGTTCCGCCGTACCAGCCGATGTCGGCCGCCTCGGCGACCGCCGCCACCTGGCGCGTGCGCAGCAGGCCGCCGTGCTTGGCCACCTTGAGCGAGAACACATGGCTGGCCTGGGCGCGGGTCAGCGCCATCGCGTCCTGCAGCGTGCACACGGTCTCGTCGGCCATGATGCTGGCGCGGTCGCCCAGCGTGGCACTCAGGGTCTTGAGCGCCTCCACGTTCCACTTGGCCACCGGCTGCTCGATCAGGGAGACGCCGGCGTCGATGAGTTGTGGCAGGTAGCGGCGCGCGGTTGGGCCGTCCCAGGCCTGGTTCACGTCGACCGTCAGCGTGGCGCGGCCCGCGAGGCCGCGCGCGATCTGGGCGACATGCGCCACGTCCTGCTCGGGCGTGCGTGCGCCGATTTTCATCTTGAAGATGCGGTGGCGCCGCTGCTCCAGGCGCAATTGGGCCTCCTCCAGGTCACGCCCCACGTCGCCGCTGGCCAGGGTCCAGGCCAGGGGCAGGCTCTGGTGGCGCTTGCCGCCGAGCAGCTGCCAGGCCGGCAGGTTCAGACTGCGGGCCACGGCATCGATCAGCGCCATTTCCACCGCGCTCTTGGCGAAGGCGTTGCCCTTGCAGGCGGCATCCATGCGCGCCAGTGCGGCACCGAAGCCGCCGCCGTCCTGGCCCAGCAGCACCGGTGCCAGGTAGGCGTTGACGGCGTGCAGGATGCTCTCGGGCGACTCCTCGTTCCACGACGGACCGCCGATGGTGGCTGCCTCGCCGAAGCCGGTGGCGCCGTCCGCAAGCCAGAGCTGCACAATGACGGGGCTTTGGTGGTTGATGGTGCCGAACGACAGCTTGTGCGGACGGATGGTGGGGATGTCCAGAATGCGCGCTTCGATGCGCTCGATGGAAAAACGACCCGTCATGGGCTTGGCCTCGGTGCGTGCGAGTGAAAGAGGCGCCAAGCGTAAGCTGGGTGGCGACGCTTTTCCAATGATTTATTTCCCAGAAATCATTCGATGACATCGAATGAAAGCGCTAGGATCGGCGCATGGAAATCCGCCAACTGCGCTACTTTCTTGACTTGGCCGCTACCGAGCATCTGACGCAGTCCGCGCAGAACCTGTTCGTGACGCAGTCCACGCTGTCGCATGGGCTGCGTCAGCTGGAGGACGAACTGGGCGTGCCGCTGTTCCACCGCTTGGGGCGGGGCCTGAAGCTGTCCCAGGCGGGCGCCGAGTTCCGCGTGCATGCGATGCGGGCGCTGAAGGAAATCGAGGCCGGGCGCATGGCGCTAGCCGACTTGAGTGGCCTGCAGGCCGGCAAGCTGACCGTGGGCGCGTTCCCCACCTTCCTGAACACCGTGGTGCCGGCGACGGTTGCGGCGTTCAGCCAGCGTTATCCCAAGGTGACGGTCGAGGTGCGCGACCTGCGTGCCGGCCCGATCGAGGAGCAGCTGCTGCGCGGTGAACTCGACCTGGGCATCGCCTTCCATCCGGCCGCGCACGAGGAGATAGAAACCGAGCCGCTGTTCGACGAGCGCATGCTGTTGGTGGTGGGTCCGCCGCATGCGCTGGCGGGCCGGCGCAGCCTGCCACTGCGCCAGCTGGCGGGCGTGCCGCTGGCGCTGCTGTCGCGCAATTTCGCCACCCGGCGCCTGATCGACGACAGCCTGCGCCAGGCCGGCGTGGCGCCCTGGGTGAGGGTGGAGATGGAGTCGGTGGAGGCGCTGCTCGGCGTGTGCCGCTGCGGCGACCTGGCCAGCATCGTGCCCGAACGCGCGGCGCGGCAGGCGCCGGACTTGCGGGCGATCGCCCTGACCGCGCCGCAGATGGTGCGGCATGCCGGCCTGCTGTGGCGGCGCGGCGCCTCACGCAGCGCCGCTGCGCGCGAGTTCGCCGCCTTGCTGCGCGCCACGCCGCTGCGCTGAGCGCGACACGCCTTCCTTCTGTCCTACAGCGTGGCCCAGAACTCGGTGAGCAGGCGGGCGAAGGCTTCAGGCTGCTCCACCGCGCTCAGGTGGGCGGCGTCCAGGCTCCGCAGCCGGGCGTTCGGGATCGCCTGGGCGATGGTCTCGGACATCTCGGGCGGGGTAGCCTCGTCGCGGCTGCCGGCGATCACGAGCGCCGGCGTGCCGATGCGGGCGTTGTCGGCGTCGAGCGCGATTTGCGCGACCGCTGCGCAGGCGGCGGCGTAGGGCTGCGGCGCGGTGGCCTCCAGCACCGTGCGCAAAGCCGCCACCTGGGCCCGGCCCTGGACATCGCGGAACTCGGGCGTGAACCACCGCTGCATCGCGCCCTCGGAGATCGCGGCCATGCCCAGCGTCTGCACGGTGTCGATGCGTGCCTGCCACAAGGTGCGGGCAGCCGCGTCGTAGTGGCTGGCCGAGTTGGCGATGGTCAGGCTGCGCACCAGTTGCGGATGGCGCGCGCCGAGCGCCTGCGCGGTCATGCCGCCCAATGACAGGCCGACGAAATGCACCGGCTCCGTCGCTTGGGCGCGGATCAGCGCGGCGGCATCATCGGCCAAGTCCGCGATCGTGAAGGGGGCGTCATTGGATGGCGAGCGGCCGTGGCCGCGGTGGTCGTAGCGCAGCACGGTATAGCGGTCCTGCAGGACGGCGGCGAGGCCGTCCCACATGCTCAGGTCACAGCCGAGGGCATGGCTGAGTACAACGAGCGGGCCTTGGCCTTGGCGAACGAAATGCAATTGCGGCATGGAGGGGTTCCTGGAAGTAAGAAACGGGCGATATTGTGCCCGCGCCGCTCCGGCTCCAGTACCGCATGAAAGAAATGGTTCTCAGCCCGTCAGCGCCAGCCAGTGGCGCGCGATGTCCTCGCGCCGCGCGATCCAGACCCGCTGCCCCAGGCCGCGCAGCCGGGCCAGCACCGCATCGAGACCACCGATGCGCGCGGGCCGGCCGATGATGCGCGTGTGCAGGCCTATGGTCAGCATGCGCGGCGCCTGCTCGGATTCGACCAGCAGCTGATCGATGGCGTCGCCCACGTAGGCGGCGAAATCGGCGCCGCGCACGAAGGCGGGCTGATCGAAGAAGCGCATGTCGTTGGTGTCGAAGGCATAGGGCAGCACCACATGCTGCCCCCCGTCGGCGCGCGGCAGGCAGTAGGGCAGGTCGCCGCCGTAGTCGTCGCTGTCGTAGAGGAAGCCGCCATGCTCCTGTTGCAGGCTGCGCGTGTGGACCGAGCGCGAGGACTTGCTGTGCCAGCCCACCGGCGGTCGGCCCCACAGGCGCTCTATGGTCGCGACGGTGCGCGCGATCTGGGCGCGCTCGGTGGCCTCGTCCATGCCGGCAGGCGACTCCCAGCGCCAGCCGTGCGCGCAGATCTCGAAGCCGTGCCTGCGCGCATCGTCGGCGACCCAGGGCGTGGCCTCGAGCGCGCGCCCGCAGCAGTTGAGCGTCAGCGGCCAGCCCAGGTCGGCAAAGCGCTGCACCACGCGGCGGTAGCCGGCCCGCGGCCCGTATTCGAAATGGGTTTCCATACAGAAGTCGGGCACGCCCCGGATCTCGTGCCGCACCTCGTGCACAGCCTCGTTGCGCTCGTCGCCGGCCGAGAGCGAGAGTTCGGCGCCCTCCTCGATGTTGAGCACGAACGAGACCGCCAGGCCGGCTCCGCCCGGCCAGCGCAGGCCCTCGTGGTGGCTGCGGCCGTCGCCGAAGCGGCGGGTATGGATTGGCAAACTGAACGTCATGACAGTCCTCCAGCAAAATGAGCTTCTCCGCCCGCTATGGGGCGGCCAGAATCGAATGTTTCAACCACAGACACAGGACCTTCCTCCATGCCCACGCCCTCCCTCGATGCCCTCGTCTCGGCCCTTGTGCAGGCGCGCGCCGACGGCCCCGCCGCCGACGCTGAAGGCCTGGCCGGATCGCTGCCCGATGCCGAGACCGCGTACGCGGTGCAGCGCGCCTGCGGCGAGGCGTTGGGCTGGTTCGGCGGCGACGCGCCGCCGCACTGGAAGTCCGGCGGCCCGGGCCGCGATTCGGTCCTGACCCATGCGCCGCTGCCGACCGCGGGCGTGTGGCGCAGCCCGGCCGAGGCCAGCCGCTGGCCGTTCCGGCTGCGCGGCATCGAGGCCGAGATCGCGCTGCGCCTGGCCCGGCCCGTGGACCGCGAGCAGGCCGCAGCGCTCACGCCCGAGACGGCGGCTCAGCTGGTCGACGCGATGACGGTGGCTATCGAGATCGTGGATTCGCGCTGGGCCCAGGGCCTGGATGCGCCGGCCCTGTGCAAGCTGGCGGACCTGCAGTCGCACGGCGCGCTGGTGCTGGGCGACTGGCTGCCTTATGCGCCGCGGGACTGGTCGCAGCAGATCTGCCGCGTGCAGATCGGCACCCAGCCCGAGGTGGTGCGCCGCGGCAGCCATTCGCTGGGCGACCCGGCGTGGCTGCTGCCGCAATGGCTGCGCCACGCCACGCGCGAGGGCCAGACCCTGCCCGCAGGCAGCGTGGTCACCACCGGCACCTGGGTGGGCATCCTCGAGGCCCGTGCCGGCGACCTCGTCACGGCCCGCTTCGACGGCATAGGCGAAGCCGGCGTGCAGCTGTAGGGCAAGGAGAAAGGGAACGGGCGCCGCGGCGCCCGATCCGGCCCGGCTCACAGGGCTGGCCAGCGCACGGCCCAGGGTGCCTGCGCCTCGTAGGCCTCGCCCAGGTCCAGCAGCGCGTCGTCGCTGCCGTAGGGGCCGATGATCTGGATGCCGATCGGCAGCCCCTCGCGCGAGGGCGCAGCCGGCAGCGCCAGCCCCGGCAGGCCGGCGGCGTTGACCCAGCCGGTGTAGGCGGCATGGCCGCGCGGTCCGACCGGCTGGCCATCGATCACCGTGGGATAGGCGTCGTGAGCCGCCCAGGGCAGCGCGGCGGCGGCGGGCATCACGATCAGGTCGACGCGCTCGAACAGCGCGGCGCTTTCGCGGCGCAGGCGCCGCACCGCTTCCATGATCTGCCAGAGGCGCGCGCCCGAGACGCGGCGGCCGGCCTCGGCTGCCTCGCGGTACTTGGGGCTGGCCTGGGCTTCCCAGTCGGGGTGCTGGTCGAACATGGCGGCCAGGCCCACCTGGCCGATCTGCGGCCAGGCCTCCATCATGAAGCGCAGGTCCAGCGGCAGTTCACCAGGCTCGACACGGTGGCCCAGCCTGGCCAGCTGCTGCGCGGCGTGCAGGCAGCTGAGGGCGATCTGCGGGTCCAGCGGGTTTGCGTTCAGGCGCTCGACGTAGAGCACGCGCAGCGGACCCGTGCGCCGCGGCTGCGCCGCCGCCCAGGCCGCCGCCATCGAGGAACGGTCGACCCAGGAGGGGCCGCGCAGCGCCTGGAACAGCAGGCGCGCGTCGGCCACCGTGCGCGCCACCGGGCCTATGCAGTCGAAGTCGAGCAGCAGGCCGGGCAGCTGGTGCTCGCGCGGCCAGGCGCTGAGCGAGGGCTTGAGGCCCACCAGCCCGGTGTGCGAGGCCGGGCGGCGGATCGAGCCGCCGCCGTCCTGCGCGATCGCCAGCGGCCCCATGCCGGCTGCCACGGCCGCCACCGCGCCGCCGCTGGAGCCGCCAGGCGTGAGATCCGGGGCCCAGGGGTTGCCGGTGACGCCGAACAGCGGGTTGGCCGTGTAGCCGTCGTTGGCGAACTCGGGCACGTTGGTCTTGCCCACGATCAGGGCGCCGCCGGCGCGCGCCCGGCCGGCGGCCAGCTCGTCGTGGCCGGGATCGTGCTCGCGCAGCGCCGCCGTGCCGCAGGTGGTCGGCAGGTCGGCGCTGTACAGGCTGTCCTTCACCGTGAGCGGCACGCCGTCCAGCAGCGACAGCGGCCGGCCCTCGGCATGGCGCCGCGCCGACGCCTTGGCCTCGGCCAGCACCGCGTCGTCGCGCCGCGCCACCACGGCATTGATGCGCGGGTTCACCGCGTCCATGCGCGCCAACACGGCCTGCGTGACCGCCACCGGCGAGAGGCAGCCCTCGCGGTAGCGCCGCTGCAGCTCGCTGGCCGGCAGTTGCCAAAGGGTTTCGCTCATCGGCCGGGCCTCACATCTTTCCGGGCAACCAGGTGGCCAGGCCCGGCACGACGATCAGCAGGAGCGTGAACAGGATCATGATCACGACATAGGGAACGGCGCCGACCATGGCGTCGCGTATCCCGCCCTTGTCGGGCCGGATGCCGTGCACCACGAACAGGTTCATGCCCACCGGCGGCGTGATCAGGCCCAGCTCGCACATCAGCACGATGAAGATGCCGAACCAGACCGGATCGACGCCCAGCGCGGTGACGATGGGGAAAGTGATCGGGATGGTCGCCACCATCATCGACAGCACGTCCATGAACATGCCGAGGATGAAGTAGAAGACGATCAGCGCCAGGATCATCTGGGTGGCCGAAAGCCCGAAGCCCGTGACCCATTGCGTCATCGCCTCGGCCACGCCGGTCAGGCTGATCGCGAGATTGAGCACGAAGGCCGCGCTGATGATCAGCAGGATCATGCCGCTGGTCTTCGCGGTCTGCACGAAGCAGTGGGTCAGCAGCGTCCAGTTGAGCTTGCGGCTGTGCCAGGCGAAGAACAGCGAGGCGACCACGCCCAGGGCAGCCGACTCGGTGGTCGTGGCCAGGCCGGTGTAGAGGCTGCCCATCACGATGAAGAACACCACCGCCGGCGGGATCAGGTCCTTGAGCAGGCGCAGGCGCTGCGCGAGCGGCACATCCTCCTCCTTGATCGCGCTGCCGGTGATCAGCGCATGGCCCGCGATGAACAGCATGAAGCAGGCCGTCAGCAGCAGGCCGGGAATGATGCCGGCGATGAACAGCTTGCCGATCGAGGTGTCGGTCAGCGAGCCGTAGACGATCATGTTGACCGAGGGCGGGATCAGGATGCCCAGCGTGCCGCCGGCCGCGATCGAGCCCAGCGAAAGCTTCATCGAGTAGCCGCGCTTGTACAGCGACGGCAGCGCCACCGTGCCTATGGTCGCGGCGGTGGCCACCGACGAGCCCGAGGTCGCCGCGAACAGCGCGCTGCAGCCCACGTTGGTGTGCAGCAGGCCGCCCGGCAGCCGGCCCAGCCAGGCCGCGAGCGCGCCGAACATGCGGTCGGCGATGCCCGAGCGCAGCAGCAGCTCGCCCATCAGGATGAACAGCGGGATCGAGGTCAGCAGGTTGTCGTTGTGCACGCCCCAGAGCACCGGGGCGATCGAGTCGACGAAGGGCATGCCGTAGGCGATCAGGCCGCCGAGGATGCCGACCGCGGCCATGGCGACGGCGATGGGCATGCCCAGCAGCATCATGCCGAGCATGCCGGCGAAGCCGATCAGGATGTAGCTGACGTTCATGCTTGGGCTCCCGAAGCGGCGACGGACAGGGGGGACAGGGGGGCGTCGGACGAGCGGGCCTTGAGGTCTTCGAGCTCCTCGTCGACTTCGTCCTTGGTCGAGCGCGGACCGAACTCGCGGTTCAGCTGGTCGCGGCGGCCGCTGAACATCAGCAGGGTCGCACGCAGCGCGAAGCCGGCCGACACCAGCGCGAACATGATCAGGCCGAACAGCCACACGCCCTGCGGATAAACCAGCGGCGTGGCCCAGGGGGTCTGCGAGACGCTCTGGTACTGGCGCGAATCCTGGACCACGAACCAGGCCAGGTAGGCCATCAGGCCCGCGAACGCGGCCAGGCAGAGCACCGACAGCCAGTTCAGCACTTCCTGCAGCCACTTGGGCAGGTGGTCGTGGAAGACATCGACGCGGATGTGCGAGCGGCCCATCAACGCCAGACTGAACGCAATCGTGGCGCCCACGGCGAGCGAATAGCCGCCCAGCTCGTCGGCGCCCTGCAGGGACACGTTGAAAACCTTGCGGATCACGGTTTCCACCGCGACCAGGAACGACAAGGCGAGGAAGATGAGGCCGAACACGATGCCCAGCCAGCGTTCAATGGTGTCTTTCATGATTCTCTATCTCCTGCGACGTCGCGCGCCGGCCGCCGCGGTGGCCGGCGCGCGTTCGCCATGGGTTACTGCACGCCGATGGCCTTGCCGACGGTCTTCTTCCAGGCGTCGGAGCAGCCCGGGTTGGACTTGTCGCAGATCTCGGCCCAGGTCGGCACCGAGATCTTGGCCACCGCGTTGCGCACGGTCGCGATGTCGGCGGGCTTGACCGGCACGTCGACCAGCTTGAACTTCTTGCCGTTGGTGCAGGGGTCCTTGCCGGCGTTGCAGTTCAGCGCGTCCTGGGTCAGCTCCTTGGAGTAGACCCAGATGTCGTCGGTCAGCGTCGTGAAGGCGGCCTGCAGCTTCTTCTGCTCCTCGGGCTTGAGGCGGTTCCAGGCCTTCATGGTCATCGCGTAGCCGTTGAGCGCCATCTGGAAGCCCAGCGGGTACTGGTGGGTCGTCACCTCGGGCCAGTTCGACGAGTTGGCCGAGCTCGGGCCGGTGATCGCGCAGTCGACCACGCCCAGCGACAGCGACTGGTGCACCTCGGTGAAGGCCAGCGGCACCGGCGTGCCGCCCACGCTCTCGATGAACTTGGCCAGGTTCTGGTCGTAGACGCGCACCTTCATGCCCTTGAGGTCGGCCAGCTGGGTCAGCGGCTTCTTGCAGAACAGGATCTGCGGACCGAAGGGCCAGATGCCCAGCAGTTTGACCTGGAAGTTCTTCTGCAGGCGCTGGTCCAGGGTGTCGAAGTAGGCGTCGTAGACCTTGCGCGCGGTCTCGTAGTCGGGCGCGGCGCCGACCAGGTCCATGCCCAGCAGGGTGGGCTCGTCGCGCGAGTTCTGAGAGACGCGCAGCGAGACGATGTCGAACAGGCCGGCCTTCATCACGCGCAGCTGCTCGGTGTCCTTGATGCCGAGCTGGTCGATCGACTTGTAGTCGGCGTCGATGGCCAGGCCCGTGCGCTTGGCGAATTCGTCGAAGAAGGGCTTCTCCTTGTTCTTCTGCACCAGGCCGGTGGCGGCCGGCTGGCCGACCACCTTGAAGGTGATGCGCTCCTGTGCCTGGGCGGCGGACATCAGGCCGGCCGCCAGGGCCAGCGCGGTCAGAGTGGTGGTGAGGCGAGACATGGTGGGACTCCTTCGGGGTGGTGGTGAAAAGAAACGACTTGGCTTGCGGAAAACGGTGGGATCAACGGGCCCGAGCGCCGGAAGCTGGCTCGCATTGAAAGCCAATGCGCGGCCTTTGCGCAGACTTTTCCGGCGTATGGAAGAGGCTTGAAAACCCGAATGAATTCATGGACTTACAGAGCCATGGCGGTGGAAGGCGCGGGCTCGGGCAGGCAGCCGCCGAAGCCCGCCGAGATCTCGGCGCTGGCCGCGCGCAGGCGCTCGCCTATCGCGGCGAAGGCATGCGTGGGCAAGGCATGGCTGGGCCCGGCCACGGACAGGGCCGCGAAGGGCTGGCCATGCTCGTCGCGGATGGTGGCGGCGATGCAGCGCAGCCCCAGGGCGTTCTGCTCGTCGTCCACCGCGTAGCCGCTGCGGCGTATGTCGGCCAGCAGCTCGTGCAGCCGCGAGGGCCGGGCCACGGTGTGGGCCGTCAGGCGCGGCAGGCCGTGCCTGCGCAGGTACTCCGCCACCTCCTGCTCGGACCAGGCGGCCAGGATGGCCTGGCCCATGGCCGCACCGTGCAGCGGCACGCGCCGCCCGAGCTCGGCCACGGCCTCGCTGGACTCGGGCCCCTTGAGCTGGCCGACGAAGACCACGTCGCCCGCGTCGGCCAGGCCCAGGTTCACGCTGACCCTGGTCTGCTCGCGCAGCCGCCGCATCAGCGGCAGCGCCAGCTCCTGGATGCGGCGCCGGCGCGCGAAGGCCGCGCCGACCGAGAAGCAGCGCGCCCCCACATGCCAGAGGCTGGTGTCGCGGTCGAACTGGACGAAGCGACGCTGCTCCAGCGTGGTCAGCAGCCGGTGCGCGGTGGAGGCGGACAGGCCGCTGCAGGCGGCCAGGTCCACCAGGCGGTAGCCCTCGCTGTCCACGGCCAGCAGCTCCAGCAGCTGCAGGGCGCGGTCCAGCGCCTGCACCGTGCCGTCGCCCGCGGGCTCGGGGACCTGGGTCCTGGCGACGCGGCCGGGGCCAGCGGATTTCAGGGCATGCCCTGCGGACAGGGTGGGCAGTGGGCGCGGCGAGCGGTGCATGGCGGCGGGCCGGTCAGGCGTCGATCGAGACCTTGGCGTCCTTCGCCACCTTGGCCCATTTGACGAGCTCGGCGTGGGTGAACTGGGCGTAACGCTCGACCGAGCCGCCGCCGTCCTCGACGCCGAAGGTATCGAACTTCTCGTCCACGTCGGGCATGGCCAGCACCTTGTTCACGTCTTCGTTGATGCGCCGCGCCAGTGCCGCCGGCAGCTTGGCCGGGCCCGAGATGCCGTACCAGTTCATGGTCTCGAACTCGGGGAAGCCCTGCTCCTGCATGGTGGGCAGCTTGGGGTAGGCCTTGGAGCGCTTGGCGCGCGTCTGGGCCAGCGCCACCACCCGGCCGTTCTTCAGGTGCGGCGTGGCCGCGGTCATGGTCTCGAAGGTGAACTGGATCTGGCCGCCGATCAGGTCGGTCAGCAGCGGGCCGCTGCCCTTGTAGGGCACGTGCAGCGCGTCGACGCCGGCCTGCAGCTTGAACTTCTCGATCGCGAAATGCTGGATCGTGCCGGGGCCGGCCGAGCCGAAGCTGATCTTGCCGGGCTGGGCCTTGCACAGCGCGACCACTTCCTTGACCGTCTTGACGAGATTGGCCGCGCCGGTGATCAGCACGTTGGGCGTGACACCCAGCAGCACCACCGGCGTGAAGTCGCGCTCGGGGTGGTAGCGCAGCCTGGGCTGCACGGCCGGCGCCAGCGCGTGGCTGTTGATGGTGCTCAGGAACAGGGTGGTGCCGTCGCCGGGCTGGCCAGCCGCGTACTCGGCCGCCAGCATGCTCGAGGCGCCGGGCCGGTTCTCGACGATGACCTGCTGGTTCCACAGCGTGCCGAGCTTCTGCGCGACCACGCGGCCCAGCGCGTCGGCGCCGCCACCCGGCGGAAAGCCGACCACCAGGCGGATCGGACCGCTGGGCAGGTTCTGGGCCTGCAGGCTGGGCGCGCCCAGCGAGGCCACGCTGGCCGCGCCGGCGGCCTTCAGGAAATGACGTCTTTGCATGTTTGTCTCCGGTTTATGGATGGAAGGAAGAATTCAGTGGGCGCTGCGGCGCCGGCTCGACCCAGCGCGCCCAGCGCCTGCGCATGGCCTCGCATTCGGCCACGCGCACCCCGGTCGTGATGTCGAGCGAGGCGCGCGTGAGCGCGAGCAGCTTCTCGATCGCGTAGTCGCCGTAGTCGGTGCGCCGCATGCCGGCATGGCGCGCGCCCAGCACCAGGCGCGCGATGCCGGCCTCCTTCAGGGCCCAGCCGCACATCGGGCAGGGCTCCATGGCCGAGTACAGGGTGCAGCCGTCCAGGCGGCTCACGCCCAGGCGGCGGCAGGCGTCACGTATGGCCTCGGTCTCGGCATGGGCCGTGGCGTCCAAGCCGGTGGCGACGCGGTTGGAGCCCACGCCCACCACCACCCCGCCCTGCACCACGATGGCCGCGACCGGGCAGTCGCCGCGCGCCAGGGCGGTTTCGCAATGGGCCAGCACCTGGTCCATGAAGCGCTCGTCGCTGCTGCGGGCGTCGGTCATGGGGCCTGGTCCTCAGTAGCCCAGGGCGCGCGGGAGCGCGGTGACCAGCGGCGGGAACAGCATGCAGGCCAGCAGCACGCCGTACATCAGCGCAATGAAGGGCCAGGCGTTGGCCACCAGCTCGCGCATGCGCACGCCGGTGATGCCGCAGACCACGAACAGCACAACGCCGACCGGCGGCGTCAGCATGCCTATCACCAGGTTGAGCACGAACAGGAAGCCGAAGTGCAGCGGGTCGATGCCGTACTGCAGCGCGATCGGGTGCAGGAGCGGCACCAGCATGATGTAGGCCGCGTTCGACTCCAGGAACATGCCGACCACGAACAGCAGCATCGCGACCAGGCCCATGTAGACCAGCGGGTTGCTGGTGAAGCCGCGCAGCAGCTCGGACAGGGTCTGCGGCAGCAGGTCCACCGTCATCAGGTAAGTGATGATGGAGGCGAAGGCGATCAGCGCGCCGACCACGGCCGAGGTGATGGCCGCGCGCACCACCAGGCCCGGCAGGTCCTTCAGCTTGAGCGTGCGGGTCACGAAGAAGCCGAGCAGCATCGAGTACACCACCGCGATGGCCGAGCCCTCGGTGGCGGTGAAGGCGCCGCCCACGATGCCGCCGATCACGACCACCGGCATGGCCAGCACGATCAGCGAGCGGCGCAGCTCGGCCAGCACGCGCGAGATGCGGAAGGGCTCGCCGGTCGCGGCCCAGCCGCGCCGCGTCGCGATCCACGAGCACAGGCCCATGAAGCCGAAGCAGATGATCAGCCCCGGCAGCACGCCGGCCATGAACATGCCGCCCACCGAGACCGAGGAGCCGGCCATGAAGGCGTAGACGATCATCGCGCCCGAGGGCGGGATGATGGGGCCCAGGTTGGCGGCTGCGGCGACGATGGCGGTGGCGAAACCCTTGTCGTAGATCTTGGACAGCGAGGGCACCAGGATGGACGAGAGCGCGCTCGCGTCCGACACCGCCGCGCCCGACACCGTGGCCAGGCCGGCGCCCGACAGCATGGTCACATGGGCCATGCCGCCGCGCACCCGCCCCACAACCGTATTGGCCAGGGAGATCAGCCGCTCCACGATGCCGGCCTTGATCATCAGCTCGCCGGCGAGCATGAAGAAGGGAATCGACATCAGCGGGAAGGAGTTGACCGAGTGCATCATGCGCTGCGGCACCATGGACAGGTCCACCCCGCTCAGCCACAGGGCCAGCAAAGAGGCCACGCCCATGGCGAAGGCGATCGGCAGGCCCAGCAGGGCCAGCAGCATGAAGCCGAGGATGACCAGCGTGCTCATTCGGCCGCTCCCAGCTGGGCGGCGGGCGGCCCGACGACCACGATGCGCAGCAGGTGCAGCGCGGACAGCAGCGCACCTATGCCCACCGGCACGATGAACCAGCCCACGCTCCAGTCCAGCGTGGCCATCAGCTCGTCCCATTGTTCGCGCGCCACGCCCAGGGCGGCCCAGGCGATGGCGAACATCATCAGCGCGCAGACCGCGGCGCCGGCGCGCTTGAGCGCGCCGCGCCAGGCTTCGGGCAGCTTGTCGGAGACGATGTCGATGCCGATGTGGCCGCCCTGGCGCACGGCCAGCGGAATCGCCAGGAAGATGGACCAGACGAAGGCCAGGCGGCCGATCTCGTCGGCCCAGTCGATCGAGCGGTTGAAGCCGTAGCGCAGCGCGACCTGGGCCGACACCACGCCCACCATCGCGGCCACCGCGGCGAGCAGCAGGCCGGTGACCGCCTGGTCCAGCCCGCGCAGCACGCGGTCGGGCCAGGCCGGCGCGGGCGCCATGCTCATTGTGATTGCATTCATGGGATGTCCTGACGGCAGTCCGCGCTCAGCGCTTGGCCGCCTCGGCCAGCACCTGGTTCACCAGCTCGGCGCCGGCGCGCTTCTTGACCTCCTCGATCACCGGCGCCGTGGCCTTGCGCATCTCCTCGAGGGCGGTCGGCGCGATCTCGGTCAGGGTCATCTTGCCCTTGAGCTCGGCCAGGGCCTTGGCCTCGCTCTCGATGGCGAGCTTGCGCTGGTGGGCGATGGTGGCGGCCATGGCCTCGCGCACGGCCTTCTGGTACTCGGGCTTGAGCTGCTCGAAAGCCTTCTTGCTCGCCACGACGGCGATGAAGTCGAAGAAATGGCCGCTGTTGGACAGGTGCTTCTGCACCTCGCTGTAGCGGCTGGCGCTGATCACCGTGTAGGGGTTCTCCTGGGCGTCGACCACGCGCTGCTCGAGCGCCGAGTAGAGCTCCTTGACGTCCATGGCCACCGGGTTGGCGCCCAGGGCGCGGAACGAGGCCAGGTGGGTCTCGTTGGGCTGCAGGCGCAGCTTCAGGCCCTTGAGGTCGGCCATGGTCTTGATCGGGCCGCGGCTGTTGGTGATGTTGCGCGAGCCCAGCTCCATCCAGCCCAGCGAGACGAAGCCCTTGGCCTGCAGCTTCTGGTCGATGGCGTGGCCCACCGGGCCGTCGATGACGCGGAATGCTGCCTCCCGGTCGCGGAACACGAAGGGCAGGCTCACGGCCTCGAGCTCGGGCACGATGCGCGAGAGGAAGGCGCCGCCGACCCAGGTCAGAGCCAGGGTGCCGGAGCGCACGGCGTCGATGTTCTCCTTGGCGCCGCCGAGCTGCATGGCGGGAAACACGTCGACCTGCAGCTGGTTGTTGGTCAGGCGCGCGACCTCCTTCTTGAACACCTGGTCGACGGCGACGCTGCTGGGATGCTCGGTGGCGAAGTTGCCGGCGATCTGCAGCTTCTGCTGGGCGAATGCGGCCGGGGCAGCGGCCAGGGTCGCGGCGGCGCAGGCGGCGAGAGCGAAACGGCGGGAAACGGAGGACAGGCGGTTCATGGTGTGGATCCTTTCGTGGGTGGTCTGTGTCAGTGGTGAAGCGGGGTGATCAAGGCTGGGCGGCGCGGCGCTGCGCACCGGCGGCCAGCAGCGCGGCCAGGGCCGGCGGCAGGCCGCGGTTGGGCTTCTCGGGCGGGGGAGCGAAGCTGCCGCGCCGGGCCTGGCCGGGCTGCAGCGCGGCCAGGGTCTCGGCGTGGCGCACGGCGCTGGACACGCCGTCGACCACCGGCACCGGCAGCCGGCCCTTGAGCTGGCGCGCCAGGCCCGCCAGCGGCGCGCCGGCCAGCACGATGACCTCGGCGCCGTCCTCGTCGACGGCGCGCTCGGCCAGGGCCTGGAGCGCCTGGGCGTGCTCCTCCTGCACCCCGCCTATGCTGGCCAGAGGCCGGTCCAGCGCGCGTATGCTGGCCAGGCGCGGGCCGAATCCATAGGAAGTGATGACTTCGCGGTACCAGGCCTGGATGCGCTGCGAGATCGCGATCACCGAGATGCGGTTGCCCAGCAGGTGGGCGCTGGCCAGCGCCGCCTCGGTCAGCCCGGTCACCGGCACCGGCAGGGCCTCGCGCAGGCCCGTGAGGCCCGGGTCGCCGAAGGCCGCCACCACCACCGCGTCGTAGCCCGCATGGTGCTCGGCCGCCAGCTGGGCGGTGGCGTAGGCGCCGATCAGCGATTCGAAGCGGGTCTCGATGTAGGCCACGCCGAAGGGCGCGGTGAGCACCTCGATCTCGGTGCCGGGCGCGGCGCTGCGCTGGGCCTCGGCACGGATCAGGTCCGACACGCTGTCCGAAATGTTGGGATTGATCAGCAGCAGCTTCATGCGGCGCTCCCCGTTGCCCCACCGACCCTGGGCAGCAGCGTGGGCGCGCCGCAGGCCAGGAACTGCCCGGGCCGGGACGGCGGCCGGAAGTCCTGGCCGTCCCAGACGACCTCGCCGCGCGCGATCGTGAGGCCCGGCCAGGCGCGCAGGCGCTGGCCCTCGTAGGGCGTGTGGTCCACCGCGTGGTGTAGATCGGCGTTGCGTATGGTGCGCTCGCCCTCGTCCCAGACCACCAGGTCGGCGTCGGCCCCCACGGCGATGGTGCCCTTCCTCGGGTGCAGGCCATAGGCCTTGGCCGGGTTGGTGGCGGTGAGCTCGACGAAGCGGTTCAGGGTGATGCGCCCGCCCAGCACGCCCTCGGAGTACAAGAGCGCCATGCGCGTCTCTATGCCGGGGATGCCGTTGGGGATGTGGCGGAAGGCCACCTCCTGGCCGCCGGGCTTCTTGCCCTCGGGGCTGTCGTAGTTGAAGGGCGCGTGGTCGGAGGAGAAGACGGTGAACAGGCCGTCGGCCAGGCCGTCCCAGATCACCTGCTGGTTGGCCTTGTCGCGCGGCGGCGGGCTGCAGACGCAGCGCGCGCCCAGGTAGCTGTTGTCTATGCCCAGATCCTCGGCGGAGAGGAACAGGTACTGGGGGCAGGTCTCGGCGAAGACCTTGAGGCCCTGGGCGCGCGCCCAGCGGATCTGCTCCACCGCCTCGCGTCCCGAGACATGGACGACCAGGATGGGCGTGTCCACCAGCTCGGCCAGGGCGATGGCACGGTGGGTGGCCTCGCGCTCGACCAGCATGGGGCGGCTCAGGCCATGAAAGCGCGGCGCGGTCTGGCCGGCCGCTTCCAGGCGCTTGGTCAGCCAGGCGATGCAGTCGGCGTTCTCGGCATGGACCATGGCCATGGCGCCGTGCTGGCGCGCGACGGCCAGCACGTCGAGGATCTGGCCGTCGTCGAGCTTGAGCTCGTCGTAGGTCATGTAGATCTTGAACGAGCTGTAGCCCTCGCGGATCAGGGCGGGCAATTCCTCGCCCAGGACCTGGGGCGTGGGGTCGCTGACGATCAGGTGGAAGGCGTAGTCCACATGGGCACGGCCTTCGGCGCGGCGGTGGTAGTCGGCGACGGCGGCGCGCAGCGACTGGCCCTTTTCCTGGGCGGCGAAGGGAATCACGGTGGTGGTGCCGCCGCAGGCGGCGGCGCGGGTGCCGCTGTCGAAGTCGTCGGCCATGCGCACCGGCGGAGCCATGGGCTGGTCCAGGTGGCAATGGGCGTCGACGCCGCCGGGGGTGACGACGCGGCCGGCCGCGTCGATCTCGCGCGCGCCGGCGGGCAGCTGGGTGCCGATCTGCACGATGCGGCCGTCGCGTATGCCGAGGTCGGCCTCGAAGGTATCGCTGGCGGTGGCCACGCGGGCGTGGCGCACGACCAGGTCGAAGGCCTCAGACATGGCCGCCTCCACGCAGAGACCGGCTCGACGAGTCCGACACATTGTCAGCAATATGATTTACAAACATGAGAAAAATATTCATCAAAACTCCCAACAACTTGCAATTCCTGTGCCATGGATTTCGCACCAAGTTGGACGATTTCCGGCGCGCAAACGAATAATCATCGAAAACTTCAATGTCACATCTAGTGTTTACACTGATGTCAACAAAAACGCTGCGCCGCATCATTGCCGCACGGCCAGCCAGCGCCGACGCTGCCCCCAACTTCCTGGAGTCCCTCGTCCGAGCCACTGCCATGCGCCCAAGGCATCGCCCGCACCATGCAGGGGCGTTGCGCCGGCACCCGCCCCACCGAAGCACGCCCCCATGCCGCACCAAGCCAGAGCCAAGCCCCCCGCCCCCCGCAACGAGCGCGAGGCCGCAAGCGACGAGATCTACGAAAAGATTTACGCGGCCATCCTCGAGCACCGCCTGCACCCGGGCACCAAGCTGGGCGAGGACCGGCTGGCCAACATCTTCAACGTCAGCCGCACGCGGGTGCGCGAGGTGCTGGCGCGGCTGGCGCACGAGCAGGTGGTCGACCTGTACCCCCAGCGCGGCGCCTTCGTGGCCAAGCCCACGCCCGAGCGCGCCATGGACGTGTTCGAGGCCCGGCGCGTGATCGAGCCCGCGGTGCTGCAGCGCCTGGTCAAGACCCTCACGCCCGAAAAAGTGGAGCGCCTGCGCCAGCACCAGGAGATCGAGCTCGAGGCCCGCCGCCGCGACGACCGGCGCGCCGTGATCCGGCTGTCGGGCGAGTTCCACCGCCTGCTGGCCGACCTGGCGGGGAATTTCGCCTACGTGCGCTCGATGCGCGAGCTCAGCACCCTGACCTGCCTCATCATCCTGCTGTTCGACGCGCCCACGGCCGCCAGCTGCCGCGCCGACGAGCACACCGACATCATCGACGCCATCGCGCGGCGCGACCTGGCGCACGCGCAGCAGCTGATGCTGGCCCACCTGGACCACATCGAGCATGGCGTCTCGCTCGACGACGCGGCGGTGGAGGCCGACCTCGAGGCGGTGTTTCTGGACATGGAGTCTTGAATTGCAGCTGCTGCTGATCAATCCCAACAGTTCGGAAAACATCACCGAGCGGCTCGCGGCCTCGGCGCGGCCGCTGCTGGGCCCCGCCGATCATCTGACGGCGCTCACGGCCAGCGAAGGCCCGCGCGCCGTGACCCAGTCCGACCAGCTGCCGGCGGCGGCCGAGCAGGTGCTCGCGATGGCACGCCGGCATGGCCCTGAGCACGACGCGGTGCTGATCGCCATCTCGCTCGACTGCGGCCTGGCCGAAACGCGCGCCGCGCTCAGCCCCCGGCCGGTGATCGGCATGACCGAGGCGGCCTGCCTGATGGCCCTGCTGCACGGCCCCCGCTTCGGCCTGCTGACCCTGGGGCCGCAGATGGCGCCGCTCTACGAAGCCCATGTGGCATCACTGGGCCTGGCCTCGCGCCTGGCGGGCCTGGCCGCGCCCGAGCTGCCCCAGGCCTACGGTGCGCCTCCCGGCGCGCCCGATCCGGCCGTGCTCGAGGCCCTGGCGGCCGCGGCGCAGGGACTGTTGGCCGCCGGCGCGGACAGCCTGGTGCTGGCCGGGGCCGTGCTGTGCGGCTACGCGCCGGCGCTGACGGCCCGCGTGGGCCGCCCGGTGCTGGACGGCATCGCCTGCGGCGTGCTGCTGGCCCGCGCGCGGCTCACGCTCGACCTCAACTGAGAGGGCCCCTCAGAGCGTCTGCAACAGCTGCGCCGCGACCGAGACCGCGATCACCTCGGGCTGCTTGCCGCCGATGCCGGGCAGGCCGATCGGGCAGGTCACGCGCGCGCATTCGGCCTCGCTGAAGCCGCGCTCGCGCAAGCGGTGGCGGAAGGCGGCCCATTTGGTCTTGCTGCCGATCAGGCCTATGAAGGGCAGGTCGGCCCGCTCGCGCAGGCGCTGCAGGCAGGCCGCCACCACGTCCAGGTCCTCGGCATGGCTGAAGCTCATGATCAGCACGCGGCTGCCGGGGGCCAGGTCACGCACCGCCGCCTGCACCGGTTCCGAATGCTCGCAGCGCACGTTGTCGGGCAGCTGGTCCGGAAAGATGTCGTCGCGGCTGTCGACCCAGAGCAGCTCGAACGGCAGCCGGCCCAGCACCTCGATCAGGGCCCGGCCCACATGGCCGCCGCCGAACAGCGCCAGCGGCGCGCGCGCAGCGGCCAGCCGCGTGTGCAGCGAGGCCGCGTCCGCCGGCCCCACTTGCTCGAAGCGCAGATGCACCACCCCACCACAGCATTGGCCCAGGCTGGGGCCCAGCGCGAAGCGCCGCAGCGGAACCAGCGCCTCGCCACGCAGGCCCTCACGGGCCTGCTGCTGCGCCTGAAACTCCAGATGCCCGCCGCCTATGGTGCCGACCTCGCCCTGCGCGAACACCGCCATCCAGGCCCCGACCTCGCGCGGGCCCGAGCCCTGGACGCTGTCCATGGTGACCAGCACGGCCGGCTCCCGCGCCAGCCGGGTCAGGAATTCTTGCGCCAGGTTCACAAGCCGATACCTTTATCTCTGCGTTCCAACATTTGCACCGGAGAATTTCGGGCAAAGTATGCTCCGAACGAGAGCGGCCAAGCTGCCACGATTCGCATACGCCCGATACAGAGACACGGATACCGCCGGACCCCAGGAGTCCTCATGCAACGCCCCGCCCCCCTCCCCATCCAGAACCGCCAGCGCCGTGAGTTGATGCTGGCCGCCGCCGCAGCCGGCGCCGCCGCCCTCGTGGCGGGCTGCGTGAGCCGCCCCGAAGCGCCGGCCCCGGCCGCACCCGCCGCCCCGGCAGAGCCGACGCCGGCACCCGCCGCCGCGGCCCCGCCGGGCCGCCAATCCGCCGCCGCGTCGGCGCGCGAGTACCGGCGCGACGCCGCCGGCCACCTCTACGGGCTCAACGCCCAACGCATCTACAAGGGCCGCCTGCCGCCGCTGCTCTACGCCGTGGGCGTGCTGCAGGTGGATCTGGACCCCCAGGGCCGGGTGCAGGCCACGCGCTGGATGCGCGCGCCGCGCCACGCGCCCGAGGTCATGGCCGAGATCGAGCGCACCGTGCGCCAGGCCTCGCCCTTCCCCGCCCCGGCCCGCCTGGGCCGCGTGACCTACACCGACACCTGGCTGTGGCACAAGAGCGGGCGCTTCCAGCTCGACACGCTGACCGAGGGCCAGGACTGATCCCGCGCCTGCGCGCCTCGCCGACCCCATCCCCTTCCCGCTGCGTCATGCACCGCGCCACCGCTTGAGCGGGTCGGCGCTGCTGGCGTTCGCCCAAGCGATGCTGCGCCCCATCGCACCTAGGTAGAAACCATAACTGTCTTCAAAAGTGTATACACTTTTCGAAGTTCGGACTATGATTCCTGCATGGAGACATCCACCACCCATACCATCGTCGAGGCCCTGACCCGGGCCATCGTCGAGCACCGGCTGCTGCCCGGCGCCAAGCTGGCCGAGCAGAAGCTGGCTGACCATTTCGGCGTCTCGCGCACCCTGGTGCGCCAGGCCCTGTTCCAGCTTTCGCAGAACCGCCTGATCCGGCTCGAGCCGGCACGCGGCGCCTTCGTCGCGGCCCCCTCGGTCCAAGAGGCGCGCCAGGTGTTCGCCGTGCGCCGCATGCTCGAGACCGAGATGGTGCGCGCCTTCGTGCGCGAGGTCACTGCGCCCAAGCTCAAGGCCCTCAAGGCCCACGTGGCCGAGGAAAAGCTCGCCGTCGAGCGCGAGGACGTGCCGGGCCGCACCGAGCTGCTGGGCGACTTCCACGTGCGCATGGCCGAGCTGATGGGCAACGAGGTGCTGGCCCAGATGCTGGGCGAGCTGATCTCGCGCTGCGCCCTGATCACGCTGATGTACCAGAGCCAGGTCGCGGCCCAGCACTCGAGCGAAGAGCATGACGCGATCGTGGCCGCCCTGGCCGCGCGCGACGAGGCGCTGGCCGTGCGCCTGATGAACGAGCACCTGACCCATGTCGAGGCCAGCCTGACCTTCGACCGCAAGCTTCCCTCCCACGACATTTCCCTCGCCCTGTCATGACTCAAGCCATCTACGACGCCACCCTGCCCTACCCGCGCGACCTGGTCGGCTACGGCCGCAATCCGCCGCACGCGCGCTGGCCCGGCAATGCCCGCATCGCCGTGCAGTTCGTGCTCAACTACGAGGAGGGCGGCGAGAACGCCACCCTGCACGGCGACGCCGGCTCCGAGCAATTCCTCTCCGAGATGTTCAACCCGGCCAGCTACCCCGGGCGCCACATCAGCATGGAGGGCATCTACGAGTACGGCTCGCGCGCGGGCGTGTGGCGCCTGCTGCGCGAGTTCGAGCAGCGCGGCCTGCCGCTGACGGTGTTCGGCGTCGGCATGGCGCTGCAGCGCCATCCCGAGCTCACCGCTGCGTTCAAGGAACTGGGCCACGAGATCGCCTGCCACGGCTGGCGCTGGATCCACTACCAGAACCTGGACGAGGCCACCGAGCGCGAGCACATGCGCCTCGGGATGGAAGCGATCGAGCAGCTGACCGGCGAGCGCGCCCTGGGCTGGTACACCGGCCGCGACAGCCCCAACACGCGCCGCCTGGTCGCCGACTACGGCGGCTTCGAGTACGACAGCGACTACTACGGCGACGACCTGCCGTTCTGGATGAAGGTCAGGAAGACCGACGGCGAGGTCGTGCCCCAGCTCATCGTGCCCTACACGCTGGACTGCAACGACATGCGCTTCGCCCTGCCCCAGGGCTACTCGCACGCCGACCCCTTCTTCCAGTACATGAAGGACAGCTTCGACGCGCTCTACGCCGAGGGCGACGAGGCACCCAAGATGATGAGCATAGGCATGCACTGCCGCCTGCTCGGCCGCCCCGGCCGCATCGTGGCGCTGCAGCGCTTCCTCGACCATATCGCCAAGCACGACCGCGTCTGGATCTGCCGCCGCATCGAGATCGCGCGCCACTGGAAGCAGACCCACCCCTTCACCGCCTGAGGCCCGCCATGCCCATCACCCTGGAACAAGTCAACGCCGCCACGCCCGAGCAGGCCGCCCAGCTGCTCGACGGCCTGTACGAGCACTCGCCATGGATCGCCGAGCGCGCGCTGGCGCAGCGCCCCTTCCACTCGCTGGCCCAGCTCAAGCACGCGATGACGCGCGTGCTCGAGGAGGCCGGGCGCGAGGCGCAGATCGGCCTGATCCGCGCCCACCCCGAGCTGGCCGGCAAGGCCATGGTCAGCAAGACGCTGACCGCCGAATCGACCAACGAGCAGACCAAGGCCGGCCTGACCGACTGCACGCCCGAGGAGTTCGCCACGATCCAGCGCCTGAACGCCGACTACAACGCCAAGTTCGGCTGGCCCTTCATCCTGGCCGTGCGCGGGCCGCGCGGCGCGGGCCTCTCCAAGCAGCAGATCATCGAGGCCTTCGAGCGCCGTCTGGACAACCACCCGGATTTCGAGCTGCAGGAATGCCTGCGCAACATCCACCGCGTGGTCGAGCTGCGCCTGAACGACAAGTTCGGCGTCGAGCCCGGCCTGGGCAACGACTGCTGGGACTGGCACGAGAGGCTGGCCCAGCACAGCGACCCGGGCTACGCCGAGCGCGGCGAGCTCACCGTCACCTACCTGACCGACGCGCACCGCGCCTGCGCCCAGCGCATCAGCCACTGGATGCGCGACTGCGGCTTCGACGAGGTCGAGATCGACGCGGTCGGCAACGTGGTGGGCCGCTACCATGCGGCCCAGCCGGGGGCCATCGCCGCCGCGACGGGCCGCCCCGAGCAAGGCACGGCCCCCTCGGGGGGCAGCGCAGTACGCGAAGCGACAAGCGTGGGGGCCCGCTGGCTGCTTACAGGCTCGCATTACGACACGGTGCGCAACGGCGGCAAGTACGACGGGCGCCTGGGCATCTTCGTGCCCATGGCCTGCGTGCGCGAGCTCTCGCGCCAGGGCCGGCGCCTGCCCTTCGGCATCGAGGTCGTGGGCTTCGCCGAGGAGGAAGGCCAGCGCTACAAGGCCACCTTCCTGGGCTCGGGCGCGCTGACCGGCCATTTCCAGCCCGAGTGGCTGGACCAGCAGGACGCCGACGGCGTCACCATGCGCGAGGCCATGCAGCACGCGGGCCTGTGCATCGCCGACATCCCCAAGCTGCAGCGCGACCCGGCGCGCTACCTCGGCTTCGTCGAGGTCCACATCGAGCAGGGACCGGTGCTCAACGAGCTCAACCTGCCGCTGGGCATCGTGAGCTCGATCAACGGCAGCGTGCGCTACCTGGGCGAGGTGATCGGCATGGCCAGCCACGCCGGCACCACGCCCATGGACCGGCGCCGCGACGCCGCCGCCGCCGTGGCCGAGCTGGTGCTGTACGCCGAGCGGCGCGCGGCGCAGGACGGCGACTCGGTCGCCACCGTGGGCCAGCTGCAGGTGCCCAATGGCTCGATCAACGTGGTGCCGGGACGCTGCCAGTTCTCGCTGGACATGCGCGCGCCCACCGACGCGCAGCGCGACGCGCTGGCGCGCGACGTGCTGGCCGAGCTCGCCGCGATCTGCGAGCGCCGCGGCCTGCACCACCGCCTGGAGGAAACCATGTGCGCCGCCGCCGCACCTAGCGCACCGGCCTGGCAGGCGCGCTGGGAGCGCGCCGTGCAGGCCCTGGGCGTGCCGCTGTACCGCATGCCCAGCGGCGCCGGCCACGACGCGATGAAGCTGCACGAGATCATGCCCCAGGCCATGCTGTTCGTGCGCGGCGAGAACGCCGGCATCAGCCACAACCCGCTGGAGAGCAGCACCAGCGACGACATGCAACTGGCGATAGACGCCTTCTCCCTTCTTCTGGACCAACTTGCCACGGAACAGCCATGAGCGACCACGACCGACTCGACCAATGGATAGACGCGCACTTCGACGAGGAGGTGCGCTTTCTGCAGGAACTGATCCGCGTTCCCACCGACACCCCGCCCGGCAACAACGCGCCGCATGCCGAGCGCACGGCCGAGTTGCTGCAGGGCTTCGGCCTGCAGGCCGAGCGCCATGCCGTGCCGCAGGCCGAGGTTGAGGCCCAGGGCCTCGAGAGCATCACCAACCTGATCGTGCGCCGGCGCTACGGCGACGGCGGCCGCACCGTGGCGCTGAACGCCCACGGCGACGTGGTGCCGCCCGGCGAGGGCTGGACGCATGACCCCTACGGCGCCGAGATCGTGGACGGCAAGCTCTACGGCCGCGCCGCGGCCGTCAGCAAGTGCGACTTCGCGACCTTCACCTTCGCGCTGCGCGCGCTCGAGTCGCTGGGCGCGCCGCTCAAGGGCGGCGTGGAGCTGCACTTCACCTACGACGAGGAGTTCGGCGGCCTCATGGGCCCGGGCTGGCTGCTAGCGCAGGGCCTGACCAAGCCCGACCTGATGATCGCGGCCGGCTTCAGCTACCAAGTGGTGACGGCGCACAACGGCTGCCTGCAGATGGAGGTCACGGTGAACGGCAAGATGGCCCATGCCGCCATCCCCGACACCGGCGTCGACGCGCTGCAGGGCGCGGTGCAAGTCCTCAATGCCCTCTACGCGCAGAACCAGCTCTACCAGCAGCTCAGCTCCAAGGTCGAGGGCATCAAGCACCCCTACCTCAACGTGGGCCAGATCGAGGGTGGCACCAACACCAACGTGGTGCCCGGCAAGGTGGTGTTCAAGCTCGACCGCCGCATGATCCCCGAGGAGAACCCGGCCGAGGTCGAGGCCAGCCTGCGCGAGGTCATCGCCGCGGCCGTGGCCGGCTTCAACCGCGGCAGGCCGGCGGACGCCCAGATCCAGGTCGAGATCCGGCGCATGCTGCTGGCCAATTCGATGAAGCCCCTGCCCGGCAACCAGCCCCTGGTCCAGGCCATCCAGAAGCATGGCGAGACCCTGTTCGGCGAGCCCATCCCCGCCATGGGCACGCCGCTCTACACCGACGTGCGCCTGTACGCCGAGCGCGGCATCCCCGGCGTGATCTACGGCGCCGGCCCGCGCACCGTGCTCGAGTCGCACGCCAAGCGCGCCGACGAGCGCCTGGACCTCGAGGACCTGCGCCGCGCCACCAAGGTGATCGCGCGCACGCTGCGCGATCTGCTGGGCTGACGGTCCCTCCGGCGGGGAGCGCAATAGCTCCTTCCGCGCATCGCTGCAGGAGGTAAGGCTCTCGCAGCAGCGCGCGGCAAAGGCGTGCGCGGGCAGGCCGCAGCGCTTCAATGAGGGCGGTCGACGCCCTGCGTCGACTCCCCTGCGATGCTCGCTCTGACGGCCCGTCGCGCAACTCGCTTTGTTCGCTTCGCTCACGCCGCTCAAACAAGCGCGACGAGTCAGTTCACGAAGCGCGCTGCGCGCGCGGCCGCCAGCCCTGCGCTTCTCGGCGCCCTCAAGGCGCGCTGCAGCCTGCCCGCACACGCCTTTGCAGAGACGATGTTGGCGCGCCACCGGCAGCGAGCGCCACTTTGTCACTTCGCCGCGGCAGGCGGTGCCCGGCGGGGGCGATTTCTGTGGCGGCGACAACGCAGTTGCAGCGTAGGGTCATATGTGCGAAGCACATGTGAGCCGGAGCTAAAAGCGCAGCGCCGGGGTCGGCGCGCGCAGCGCGCATCGTGATCTGACTCGCCGCTGCTGTTTGAGCGAAGTGAGCGCAGCGAACGCAGCGAGTTCTGCGGCGCGACCCCGGTGCGAGCATCGCAGCGCAGTCGGCGAATGCCGACCGCCACGGTATGAGCCCCCGCCGGGCACCGCCTGCCGCGGTGCGAGGTGCGATACATGGGCCCAGCAGAAGGGCATGCCGACCGCAAGGCCAGCACGGCGCAGCTGATGGCGCGCGCCAAGGCCTGACCCGGGGCCGACCGGCCCTGCCCGCTCTCCCGCCCGGCCGACCCTCGTGTCGGCCGGGCTTTCTTGAGCCTGCGCGCGCCCCGCCGCGCCGAGGCAACCCGGGAAAACCCTCATCGAAATCGCACCACCGGTACTTGATTGCACGCGTTTTTTGTATACAAATAACGTATCCCGCAACGCCGCGGGAAAAAGCCAGCGAAAACCCTCCTCCGGGCTTTCGTCCAAGCCTCAATCGCAGACCAGGAGACCTTATGACCAACGCAGCCACCCTGGGCGCCCCCGCCCTGCCGGAGAATCCGGCGACGGGCCACGCGCCCTCGCACGCCCTGATCAAGCCCGGCTACCACCCGCGCCTGACCAACGAAGACCTCGCCCCGCTTCGCCACCAGACCTGGGGCCAGTACAACATCTTCGCGTTCTGGATGTCCGACGTGCACAGCGTGGGCGGCTACATCACGGCCGGCAGCCTGTTCGCGCTGGGCCTGTCGAGCTGGCAGGTGCTGGTGGCCCTGCTGGTCGGCATCTGCATCGTGCAGTTCTTCTGCAACCTGGTGGCCAAGCCCAGCCAGATGACGGGCACGCCCTACCCGGTGATCTGCCGCGCCTCGTTCGGCGTGCTGGGCGCCAACATCCCGGCCATCATCCGCGGCCTGATCGCGGTCGCCTGGTACGGCATCCAGACCTACCTGGCCTCGGCCGCCTTCATGGTCGTGGCCCTGCACTTCTTCCCGCATTGGGCGCCCTACGCCGACGTGGCGCAGCACGGCTTCGCCGGCCTGTCCACGCTGGGCTGGGTGGCCTTCATGGTGATGTGGGTGCTGCAGGCCATCGTGTTCTGGCACGGCATGGAGTCGATCCGCAAGTTCATCGACTGGGCCGGCCCCGCGGTCTACGTGGTGATGGGCCTGCTGTGCGGCTGGCTGGTCTGGAAGGCCGGCTGGAGCAACATCAACATGAACCTGGGCGGTGTCAAGTTCGAGGGCTGGGACGCGGTGCCGGTGATGCTGTCGGCGATCGCCCTGGTGGTCAGCTACTTCAGCGGCCCCATGCTGAACTTCGGCGACTTCTCGCGCTACGCCAAGAAATTCGACGCGGTCAAGAAGGGCAACTTCTGGGGCCTGCCGGTCAACTTCCTGTTCTTCTCGCTGCTGACCGTGATCACCACCGCCGCCACGCTGCCGGTGTTCGGCGAGCTGATCACCGACCCGGTGCACACCGTGAGCAAGATCGACAGCACCACCGCCGTCGTGCTGGGCGCGCTGACCTTCATGGTCGCCACCATAGGCATCAACATCGTGGCCAACTTCGTCTCGCCGGCCTTCGACTTCTCCAACGTCGCGCCCCAGCACATCAGCTGGCGCACCGGCGGCATGATCGCGGCTGTGGGCTCGATCTTCATCACGCCCTGGAACCTCTACAACAACCCCGAGGTCATCCACTACACGCTGGACGTGCTGGGCTCCTTCATCGGCCCGCTGTTCGGCATCCTGATCGCCGACTACTACCTGGTGCGCAAGCAGCATGTGGACGTGGACGCGCTCTACAGCATGGACCCGCGCGGCGCCTACTGGTACACCAACGGCTACAACCGCAAGGCGGTCTGGGCCATGGTGCCGGGCGCCCTGGTGCCCATGCTCTGCGTCTTCGTCCCCACCCTGCACGGCGCCGCCAACTATGCCTGGTTCATCGGCACGGCCGTGGGCTTCGTGGCCTACGCCCTGCTGAACAAGAACCGGCGCTGAACGCACCGGGGCCCGCGCGGCGGGCCCCTTCCCTGTTTCTCCAATGCCCCCACTGCCATGCGCATCAAGATCATCAACCCCAACACCACCCAGAGCATGACCGCCAAGATCGGCGCCAGCGCGCGCGCCGCGGCGGGTGCCGGCACCGAGATCCTGGCCGTCAGCCCGGCCATGGGTCCGGTGTCCATAGAAAGCCATTACGACGAGGCCCTGGCCGTGCCCGGCCTGCTGCAGGAGATCGCGCGCGGCGAGCGCGAGGGCGTGGACGGCTACGTGATCGCCTGCTTCGGCGACCCCGGCCTCAAGGCGGCGCGCGAGCTCGCGCGCGGCCCCGTGGTCGGCATCGCCGAGGCCGCGATGCACCTGGCCAGCATGGTGGGCAGCCGCTTCAGCGTGGTCACCACACTGGAGCGCACCGTGGGCCAGGCCTGGCACCTGGCCGAGGCCTACGGCATGGCGCGCTTTTGCGCCAAGGTGCGCGCCTGCGAGCTGCCGGTGCTCGAACTCGAGCAGCCGGGCTCGGCCGCGCGCGAGCGCATCGTCGCCGAATGCCGGCGCGCGCTCGAGCAGGACGGCTCGGACGTGATCGTGCTGGGCTGCGCCGGCATGGCCGACCTCTGCGACGCGATCTCCGAAACCTTGGGCGTGCCGGTGGTCGACGGCGTGGCCGCGGCCACGCGCCTGGTCGAGTCCCTGGTGGCGCTCGGCCTCAAGACGAGCAAGCGCGGCGAGCTCGCCCAGCCCCTGGCCAAGCCCATGCTGGGACTGCTGACCGGCTTCAGCCTGGAGGCGCTGCAGCTGCAGTAAGCGACGGCCAGGCGCAGCAAGCGCCTAGAATTTCCCCATGGCCCGCCCCAGAAAAACCCCCGTCGACATCGCCGCCCCGCCCGAACTGGCCGTGGCGGTGGAGAACGGCAGCTCGATCGAGGACATCGCGCACGACATCGCCACCGCCATCATCGAGAAGCGCCTGCCGCCCGGCACCTGGCTGCGCGAGGAGGCCCTGGGGCGCGTCTACAAGGTCAGCCGCACCAAGGTGCGCGCCGCGCTGCTGACCCTGTCCAAGGACAAGCTGATCGAGATGATTCCCGACAAGGGCGCCTTCGTCAGCAAGCCCAGCGTGGAGGAGGCGCGCGAGGTGTTCGCCGTGCGGCGCATCCTCGAGACCGAGGTGGTGCGCCTGTTCGTGGCGCGCGCCAAGCCGCGCGACTACCAGCTGCTGGAGCAGCACATCCGCTTCGAGCGCCAGGCGCTGCAGGCCACGACCACCACCGGCACGGTGCGCGAGAAGCTGCTGGGCGACTTCCACGTCGAGCTGGCAAGGGCCGCGGGCAACCAGACGCTGGCCGAGCTGGTGCGCGAGCTGGCGGCGCGCTGCTCTCTGATCTCCATGCTCTACCACTCTTCCAACGACCCGCATTGCTCGTCCGACGAGCACGCGGACTTCCTGCGCGTGTGCCGCAGCGGCGACGCCGAGGCCGCCGTGGCCCAGATGATGGAGCACCTACAGCGCATAGAGAACAGCCTGCAGTTCGGCCAGGACCGGCCCGACCGTCACCTGGACCTGGTCAAGGCCCTGCTCACCTGAGCGCACCTGCCTGGCCCGGGGCAGTGACTTTGCCCCACAGAATCCGATAACAGTTTTTACCTGGGGTGCCGAATCCCTGGTGATAACCCTCAGGCAATCCTCGGGGATTTTGCCTACATTGCTTGTATGCAAGATTGACAGGCAAATGTGGTCTTGCAGACAACCCCTATGGAGACCTACATGCCCAAGTTTTTCAAGTCCCTGTTCGGCCAGGTGGTCCTGGCCCTGCTGCTCGGCGTCGCCGTCGGCATGGTCTGGCCCGAGACCGCCGTCAAGCTCAAGCCGCTCGGCGACGCCTTCATCAAGCTGATCAAGATGATCATCCCGGTGCTGGTGTTCTGCGTGGTGGTGCACGGCATCGCCGGCGCCGGCGACCTCAAGCGCGTCGGCCGCGTCGGCGTCAAGTCGCTGATCTACTTCGAGCTGGTCACCACCGTCGCGCTGGGCCTGGGCCTGCTGCTGGCCTTCGTGTTCGAGCCCGGCGTGGGCATGAACGTGGACCCCAAGATGCTGGATGCCAAGGCCATGGGCGCCTACGCCGAGAACGCCAGCAAGCTGACCGGCGGCGGCACGGTGGAGTTCCTGATGAAGCTGATCCCGACCACCGTGGTCAGCGCCTTCGCCACCGGCGACGTGCTGCAGGTGCTGCTGTTCGCCGTGCTGTTCGGCTGCGCCCTGGCCCTGCTGGGCGAGCGCGGCGCGCCGGTCTCGAACTTCATCGACACGCTGTCGCACGTGCTGTTCAAGACCATGGGCATCATCATCAAGCTGGCGCCTTTCGGCGTGCTCGGCGCGATCGCCTTCACCGTGGGCAAGTACGGCATAGGCTCGCTCAAGCAGCTGGGCATGCTGGTGGTGCTGTTCTACGCCGCCGTGGCGATCTTCGTCGTGGTGGTGCTGGGCACCATCATGCGCCTGTCGGGCTTCAGCCTGTTCAAGCTGCTGCGCTACCTGCGCGAGGAGCTGGCCGTGGTGTTCGCCACCACCTCGTCGGACAGCGTGCTGCCGCAGATCATGGCCAAGCTCAAGCACATGGGCGTGCGCGACTCCACCGTGGGCCTGGTGATCCCCACCGGCTACTCGTTCAACCTCGACGCCTTCTCGATCTACATCACGCTGGCGGCCGTGTTCATCGCCCAGGCCACCAACACGCCGATCACGATGACCGACCTGCTGACCATCCTGGCGATCTCGCTGGTCACCTCCAAGGGCGCGCACGGCGTGCCGGGCTCGGCGATCGTGGTGCTGGCCGCCACGCTGCAGGCCATCCCCGCGATTCCCGCCATCGGCCTGGTGCTGGTGCTCTCGGTCGACTGGTTCATGGGCATCGCCCGCGCCCTGGGCAACCTGATCGGCAACTGCGTGGCCACCGTGGCCGTGGCCGCCTGGGAGGGCGACATCGACCGCGAACGCGCCCATGCCGTGCTCAACGGCGAGCCGCACGAGGTGCTCGACATCGAAGAGGAAGAGCCGGTCGTGGCCGTCGCCGTGCAGGCCCGCTAAGATCGCAGCCATGTCCACGCCGTCCAACCAGACCCAGATCGCGCAACAGGTGGTAGAGGCCATCCTGGCCCAGAAGCTCGCCCCCGGCGAGCGCCTGGGCGAGCAGGAGCTGGCCGAGCTGTTCGGCGTGAGCCGCACCCTGGTGCGCGAGGCGCTGATGCAGCTGCAGGCGCGCGGCTTCGTCGAGGTGCGCTCGCGCAAGGGCTGGTACGTCGTGGAGCCCTCGGTGGAGGAGGCGCGCGACGCCTTTTCCGCGCGCCGCATCATCGAGTCCGGCATCCTGGCCGAGGCCGGCCGGCCCCTGCAGGCCGTGATCCGGCGCCTGCGCAGCCACATCGAGCAGGAGCAGCAGGCGATCGCCCAGGCCGACGCGGCCACGCGCACCTTCCTGCTTGCCGACTTCCATGTCTGCCTGGCCGAGGCCATGGGCCAGCGCGCCCTGTCCGACGTGCTGCGCGACCTCACGGCGCGCACCACGCTGGCCGCCACGCTGTACCAGTCGGCGCACGACGCCGGCGAGTCCTGCGCCGAGCACGAGGCCATCGTCCAGGCCCTGGAGGCCGGCGACTGCGAGCTCGCGCGCAGCCGCATGCTGGACCATATCGGCCATGTGGAAGAGGCGCTGAACCCCGCCGCCCCGGCGCGCGACCGCCTGCGCGACACCCTGGCGCCGCTGGCCCTGCCGCGCGCACGCGCCGCAGCCTGAGCACCTGTGCTCCTGCGCCAAGCCCCGCACGCGGGGCTTTTTACTGTGCGCCCGGCACGGGCGCACTCTTGGAGGTGCAAGTCCTCCCGTGAGTTGATCACAGCGAACGAAGCGAAGCGCAACTGCATGAGGGTGACCGAGTGTGGGGAGGAAGCGT
>NZ_SCMM01000013.1:0-89977 GCF_005503345.1 Ramlibacter sp. 2FC | reverse complement strand
GGCTCGCGCGTGATCTCCACGCCTATGCCGGGGCGCACCGAGGGCAGGGTCTCGCCCGCTCCGCGCAGGCATTCGCCGGCGAAGAACTTGAAGATGGCGCCGGCGCGCGCGGCCTCGCCTATGCCTTCGGCGCGGGTCTTGCCCTCCTCGCGCGCCAGCAGGGTGCCCAGCTCTTCCTTGCGCGCCAGGATCTCGCTGCCTATCTTGTCCAGCGCATCGAAGCGCGCCTGGATGCCGCTGGTGGCCCAGGCGGGAAAGGCCGCCCGGGCCGCGCGCACGGCCGCGTCGAGCTGGGCCGTATCGCCCTGCGCGTACTCGCCGATCACGTCGGCCAGGTTGCTGGGGTTCAGGTTGGGCGCGTAGCCGGCGCCGGCCAGCCATTCGCCGTTGATGAGGTTGTCGTGTTTGGAGGTCATGAGGGATTACGAGGCGGTGCTCGGTATCAGCGCTTGCGCGCCTTGTCGATCTCGGCAAAGAATTCGCGCGCCACGTCTTCGCCGGCGCCGGCCGTGTGCTTGGCGATGACCGGCTGCAGCTTGTCGCGCATGCGGGCCCTTTCCTGGGGCGAGACCTCGTTGATCTGCATGCCGAGCTTGGTCAGCTCCTCGCGCAGCCTGGCGTTGAGCTCGCGGCTGGTCTTGCGCTCGAAAGCGGTGGCCTCGGCGGCGGCCTCCTGCAGCGCCTTCTGGTCGACCGGCGAGAGCCGGTCCCAGAACTTGCGCGACGCCGTGAGCACCAGCGCGTCGTAGGCATGGCCGGTGGTCGACAGGTATTTCTGCACGTCGTAGAACTTCTGCGCGTGCACCACGGTGTAGGGGTTCTCCTGCGCATCCACGGCCCTGGACTCGAGCGCCGTGAACAGCTCGGTCACCGCCATGGGCACGGGGTTGGCGCCCAGGCCGCCGAACATGTCGATGTACAGGCTGTTCTGCATGGTTCGGATCTTCAGGCCCGCGATGTCCTCGGCGCGCGTGACCGGCCGCTTGCTGTTGGTGACGTTGCGAAAGCCGTTCTCCCAGAACGCCAGGCCCACCAGGCCCTTGTCCGGCAGCTTGGCCAGCAGCTTCCGGCCGAAGGGCCCGTCCAGCACGGTGTCGGCCTCCTTCTCGCTCGCGAACGAGAACGGCAGGCCCAGCACGCCGAAGTCCTTCACCAGCCCGGCCAGGGTGGCGGTCGAGGGGGCGGTGAACTCCTGGGTGCCGCCCTGCAGCGCCGACTGCATCTGCACATCGCTGCCGAGCTGGCCGGCCGAGTACACGGCCACCTTGATGCGCCCCGCCGTCTTGGCCTCGACCAGTTCGGCGAACTTGCGCGCGCCCAGGGTCTGGGGATGGCTGTCGGGAAGGCTGGTGCCGAACTTGGCCAGGATCTCCTGCGCGCCGGCCAGGGCGCTGCCGGCCAGGGCCGCCACCAGCAGGGCCAGTTTCCATGCTTTTTTCATGATCGTCTCCTATTGCTTGGGGGTTGAACTGAGGCCGTACAAGCCGGCCGCGTTGTCGCAAAACAGGGCCAGGCGCTGCTCACGCGGCAGGCCGGCCGTCAAGGTCTTGAAGCCCTGGAAGATCTGATCCAGCGAGGCCACCAGCCCATCGACGGGATGGTTGCTCGCGAACATGCAGCGCTGCCAGCCGAAGATGCGGATCGCATCGCCGACCACGCCTGTCTGGAGCTCGGGCGTCCAGCGCCGGCCCGCGACGCCCAGGCCGGAAATCTTGAGGAACACGTTGGGCTGCCCGGCCATTGCCTCCAGCGCGCGGCGCCAGGCGGCGAGCGAAACCGGGTCGCGTTCGGCCGGCAGGCCAGCGTGGTTGATCACGATGCGGGTACGCGGAAAATCGCGCGCCAGTTCGGCCGCCTCGGCAAAGTGCCACCAGGGTGCCTGCAGTTCGAACATCAGGCCGGCCGCCTCCAGCCTGGCGTAGCCGGCGCGCCAGCGCGGGCAGCGCATGGACCCGGGCGCCGCGTAGTCCGGCCGGTGCGCGTCCCGGGCCACGCTGCGGGGCTTGTGCCGCACGCTGCGCACCAGGGGCAGCTGCGCGTAGGCGGCCAGCAGCTCGTCCAGGTCGTCGCGGTCGAGCCAGGCCTGGGCCGCCATCGCATGCGGTGCGCCGGTCTGGCTGGCCAGGGCCTGAACCCAGCGCGCCTCGCCCGCCGCGTCCTGCGGATCCCATTCGCCTTCCATCAGCACATGGCGCAGCACCCGATGAGGGCCGACTTGGCGGCGGTAGTCCTCGGGCAGGAAACTGCGGCAGATCGCGCTGTAGTCGCCGTAGCGGAAGGGAATCAGCGGCCGCTGTTGCAGCCAGGGATGGGGGTTCAGCGCCAAGTCCCAGAAATGGTGGTGGGCATCGACGATGGGCAGCAGCCGCTCATCCCCCGTCGCGAGGAACTCCGCCCTCGCCTGCGCCAGGTCGCCTGGGCTCATGCGGCTATCCTGTAGAAGCGCAGCGCGTTGTCGGCCATCACGGCGCGCTGCTGGGCCGGCGTCAGGTCCTGCAGCATGCGCAGCATGCCGCTCACCAGTTCCCGGTAGCCGACGCGCAGGCCCGCCACCGGGAAGTTGCTGGCGAACATGCAGCGCTGCCAGCCGAAGATGGCCAGGGTCTCGCGCACGATGCGAGCGTTGTCCGCCCAGTGCCAGGCGCGGTCGCGCAGGCCGAACTCGGACAGCTTGACGTGCACGTTGGGCTGGCGCGCGAGCACCGCCATGGCGTCGCGCCAGCGCTTGAGGCCCTCCTCGCTGCGATCCCAGGCGAAGCCATGGTGGTTGAGAGCTATGGGCAGCTGGGGAAACTGCGCTGCCACCTCGGCCGCCTCGGCCAGGTGCCAGGACGGCACGCGCAGGTCCCAGCTCAGACCGAGCTGGGGCAAGAGCGACAGGCCGCGCAGCCAGGCCTCGTCCTGCATGGTGCCGGGCTGGCCGCGCACGGATTCGACGGGCGATTCCGCGGTCACGGGCTTGCTGCGAATCCCGCGCACCAGCGGATAGCGCAGGTGCTCGCGCAGCCGCTCGTCGGTTTCGGGCCGGTCCAGCCAGGCATGGGCCACCACGGCGTTGGGAAAGCCGTGCTCGGCATGCTGCTCGTGCAGCCACGCGGTCTCGGCCAGCTGTTCGCTGCGGTCGCGCTCGGCCTCCACATGCACGGTCGCGATCACGCGGCAGCCGGCGCTGGCCTCGCGGTAATGCGCGGGCAGGAAATCCTGGCACAGCGCCCGGTAGTCGCCCAGGAAGAACTTGTCGGCGTCGTAGTCCTGCTGCAGCCAGGGGTAGCGGCCGCGCGACAGGTCCCACAGGTGATGGTGCGCGTCGACGATGGGCATGTCCTGCAGCAGCGGGTTCGAAGCTTCCATGTCTGCCCCCTTCTTGCTGTCAGCGCGCCTGGAGCACCGCGTCCACCAGCTGCGTGCCGTGCTTTTCGGCGAACAGCTGCTTGATCGGCTCGGCCACCAGCTTGCGGAACGGCTCGGGGTTGATGTTCTCCTCGACCTGTACGCCGTTGGCGCGCAGGAAGGCGATGTCGCCGGCCTCGCTCTTGCGGATCAGCTCGCGCTGGAGGCTGCCGGCGGCCAGCGCGGCTTCCGTCAGGGCCTGCTGCTGGGCGGGCGAGAGCGAGGCGAACTTCGCCTTGTTCATCACCACCGGCATGGCGGTGTAGGCGTGGCGCGTCATCGACATGTACTTCTGCACCTCGTAGAGCTTGGCGCCGCGCACGATGCCCACCGGGTTCTCCTGCCCGTCCACGGCCTTGTTCTCCAGCGCCGAGAACACCTCGGCGATCGGCATCGGCGTGGGCGCCGCGCCGAAGATCTGGAAGGCCTTGAGGTGGGCCGGGTTGGGCGTGGTGCGAATCTTCAGGCCCTTGATGTCCTCGGGCTGGCGCACCGGCCGGCGCGAATTGGTCAGGCTGCGAAAGCCCACCTCCCAGTAGGCCAGGCCCTTGAGGCCGTGGCCCTCCAGCTCGTCGAGCAGGTCGCGGCCGATCGCGCCGTCCAGCACCTTGTAGGCGTGCTCGGCGCTCGCGAAGATGTAGGGCAGGTCCAGCACGTTCATGCGCCCCACCATGCCCGTGAAATAAGGCGTGCCCGAGGTGCACAGGTCGATGGTTCCGCCGCGCACGCCGGCAATGGCCGTGTTGTCGTTGCCCAGCACGCTGGCCGGGTAGACCTGGATCTCCACCTGGCCGCCGGTGCGGGCCTTGACTTGGCGCGCGAACTCCAGCGCCGCGGCATGCTGTGTCTCGGCTTCGGCGCCCGAATGCGCCAGGCGCAACTTGACAGCCTGGGCCTGGGCGAGCTGGGGCAGCGCCAGCGTCATGGCCAGCAGGCTGCCGGCGATGGTGGTGATGGCGCGCAGCGTTGTGCGGCGAATCTTCATGGTATGTCTCCAGTTTCTTCTCGTGGACCAGGGTTTCGAAGGCTCAGTGCTGCCACACATAGGAGGAATCGGGCTCGCGCAGGGTTTTGATCTCCTGCTCAAATTCGAAACTGTCGAGGTTGAGGCGACGCACCGTCTCGTCCTGGAACGAGATGTAGGCCGCGCGGTCGGACGGATGGAAGGACAGGGCCAGCGGATTGCTGGGCAGGGCGAAGCAGCGCTGCTCTTCCAGATCGGTGCGGAAAATGGACAGCGACTGCTCGCCCGAGTTGGTGGTGAGCAGCAGGTCCTGCCCCTGCGCGCCGCGGAACCGATAGACCCGGTTCGGGTCGCGCCGGGTCTTGCCCCGGGCCACGACCTTCATGCTGGCCGTGTCCACGGCCACGATGCTGTCGTCGCCGCGGTTGGCCACGTAGAGCAGCGACTCGTCCGCCGACAGCACATTGCCTTCCGGCACCGGCCCCGGCACCATGGCCACTGGTGCGAAGGTCGGGTCGTTGGGCTTGATCTTGGTGACCGTGTTCGACAGCAGGTTGAGCGCATAGGCCGTCTGCGCATCGCGGGTCAGCGCAAACAGATGGGTCTTGTAGCCGCCCGAGGGCACGGCCAGGTCGGGCACATGGCGGTTGACCGGGTCGGAGAAGCGCAGCAGCACGTTGTGCGCTTCCGACATGACGTAGAGCCGCCCCTCGCCGTCGACCGTCAATCCGTGCGGGCGGTAGTAGGGCCAGAGGTTCAGCGTGGCCACATGCTCGCGCCGGTCCAGGTCGATCACGAACACCGAGTGCCCGCCCGCATCGCCTAGGTGGCTGGCGGTCTCTATGCCGTAGTGGCCCACGTAGGCGCGCCGGCGCAGCGGATCCACCGTGAACTCATGCGGAAAATTGGGCAGAACGATGTGCTTGTCGGCCTTGCCGGTGGCCAGGTCGTAGAAGCTGAAGGTGTGGGCGCATTTCTGCACCAGCAACAGGGTTTCGCGGGTCATGATGAGGCTCTGGGGAGTTGGATCGTCTCTAGCGGAACCAGCCGGCCGGCACGGTGACCAGCGAGGGGAACAGCACGAACAGGAACAGCAGCACGGTCTGCGCCGCCAGGAAGGGCCAGACGCCCTTGATGACGCCGTCCAGGCCGGTCCTGGCCACGCCGGCGACCACGTTGAGCACCGTGCCCACGGGCGGCGTGAGCAGGCCGATGGCATTGTTCATGATGAACATCACGCCGAAGTAGATCGGGTCTATGCCGGCCTGCTTGACCACGGGCATCAGGATGGGCGAGAGGATCAGCACCGTGGGCATCAGGTCCAGGGCGGTGCCGACCACGATCACCAGGATCATGATCACGAACATCAGCAGGATCGGGCTGTCCATGAAGGGCTGCAGCAGCGCCGTGGCCTGGGCCGGGATGTCCGCAATGGTGATCAGCCAGGCCGAGACCAGGGCGCAGGCCACCAGGAACATCACCGTGCTGGAGGTCTTGGCCGCGGTCAGCATCAGCTCGGGCACCTGGTGCAGTTTGAGCTCGCGGTAGACGAAGCGGCCCACCAGCAGCGCATAGACCACGGCAACCACGGCGGCCTCGGTGGGCGTGAACACGCCGAACTTCATGCCCCCGATGATGACGCCGGGCAGCGCCAGCGCCCAGACACCGTCCACCAGGGCGCGGCGCAGCTTGGCGACGTCGAACCTGCGGTCCGTGGCGATGGGCTCCTTCTTCGCGCAAAGCCACCAGGTGAAGGCCAGGGCCGCGGCCATCATCAGGCCCGGGAAGATGCCGGCCAGGAACAGCTTGGTGATCGACACCTGGGCCGCCACGCCGAACACCACGAAGGCGATCGAAGGCGGGATGATGGGCGCGATGATGCCGCCGGCCGCGATCAGGCCGGCCGAGCGCGGCACGTCGTAGCCGGCCTGGCGCATCATGGGAATCAGCAGCGCCGCCACGGCCGCGGTGTCCGCCACCGCCGAGCCGGAGATGCTGGCCACGATCACGCAGGCCAGGATCGCCACGTAGCCCAGGCCGCCGCGCACATGGCCCACCAGGGCCTCGGCCACGGAGACGATGCGCCGCGACAGGCCGCCCGCGTTCATCAGCTCGCCGGCCAGCATGAAGAAGGGCACGGCCATCAGCGGGTAGTTGTTGACGCCCTCGAGCAGGTTCTGCGCGAGGATCTGCGTGTCGAAGCTGTCGAGGTGGACCATCAGCGCCACGCCGCAGGCCAGCAGCGCGAACGCGATGGGCATGCCCAGCGCCATGGCGCCGAGCAGCGAGAACAGGAAAACGGAGATGGTCATGACGGGCTCGCTTTCATTCGCCGGCGCTGACGGCCTGCGGCACCAGTTCCTCGCGGCCCATGCGGCCGGCCAGCTGGCGCGCCAGCGACAGAGCCAGCATCAAGGCCATGCCGGCGCTGCTGATCAGCAGGCACAGGTAGACCACGCCCAGCGGCAGATCGGTCACCGGCGCGCGGTTGTCCATGCCGATCACCACCTGCTTCCAGGCCCCGTGCGCCAGCAGCACGCAGCAGCCCAGCGTCAGCGCGTCGGAGGCGAAGCGGCAGATGCGCTGGCCGGTCTCGCCCAGCCGGTCGACCAGGCTGGACATGCCCAGGTGAGCCTTGTCCTTCATCACCACCAGGGCGCCGATCAGGGTCAGCCACATGAAGACGAAGCGCGACACCTCCTCGGAGAACACGATGCCGGAATTGAAGGCATAGCGCAGCACGACGTTGCCGAACACCAGCACCACCATGACGGCGAGCAGGGCGATCAGCAGCCACTCCACGCCGCGCGTGAACAGATGGGATCTCATAAGAACTCCTGCGCCTGCGCTTACTTGACCGCGTCCACCGCGGCCAGCAGCTCGGGGCCGTTCTTGGTCACGTAGGCCTTGCGCACGGCGTCGCCGACGATGGCCTTGAACGGCGCGGGGTCGTAGCTCTCGATCACCGACATGCCGCGCTTGCGCAGGTCGGCGATGATGCCGGCCTCGTTCTTCTGGTTGCTGCTGCGCTGGAACAGCTTGGCATCGTTGGCGCTGTCGACCAGCGCCTTCTGCAGCTCGGGCTTGAGCGCGTCGAACTTGGGCTTGCTGAACACCACCGGCATCGCGGTGAAGGCATGGCGGGTCATGGTGAGGTGCTTTTGCACTTCGTAGAACTTGGCCGCATGGGTGATGTCGACCGGGTGCTCCTGCGCATCCACCGCGCCCGATTCCAGGGCCTGGTAGAGCTCGCCCAGCGGCATGGGCAGCGGGTTGCTGCCCAGCATCTTCCAGGCCTGGATGTGGACCGGGTTGCCCATGGTGCGGATCTTCAGGCCCTTGACGTCGTCGGGCGTGCGCACGGCGCGGTTCTTGGTGGTGATGGATCGGAAGCCCACCTCCCAGAAGGCCAGGGGCTTGAGGCCGTGCGACTCCAGATCCTTCATCAGGCGCTGGCCGATCTCGCCGTCCACGGTGGCGTAGGCATGGGCCGGATCGCGGAACAGGAAGGGAATGTCGAGCAGCTCGAACCTGGAGGCCAGGCCCGAGAAATTGCCGCTGCCGGCCATCATCATGTCGATGGTGCCGCCGCGCACCGCGCCCAGCACGGTGGAGTCGTTGCCCAGCTGGCTGCTGGGGTAGACCTGAACCTCGAGCTGGCCCTTGCTGCGCTCCTTGACCAGCTTGGCGAACTCCAGGGCTGCCTGGTGCTGCGACGCGGTCTCGGGCCCGGCGTGGGCGAAGCGGATCCTGGTGGTCTGGGCCTGCGCGGTCACGGCTGCCGAGAGCATCAGGGCCGAGGCGGCGAGCTTGAGGAAGGTGAGTCGTTTCATGTCTGTCTCCGGTGGTGGTTCTAGGACACGTCCGGGGGTACGGGCGTGCGCCGTCGCGGGCGCGCGGATGCGGCCCGTTCGCCTGCCCCGGGGCTGCGGGGCAGGCTGGTTTTCGCTTGAGTGGCGGGGAAAGCCCCCCGGGGTTGCTACTCGCCCCAGCGCAGCACCAGCGGGTCGAGCCGGCGCGCGATGTCGATGAGCTGGCGGCGCACTTCGGGGTGCATGGCGGGCCAAGGATGGCGCGGCGCGTCGCAGGCGATCACGCCGCCTTCTTTCATGAGTGCTTTGGCGGCCAGGAAGCCGGCCTGGCGGTTCTCGTGGTTGATCAGAGGCAGCCAGCGCTGGTAGAGCTCGAAGGCCAGGTCGCGCTTGCCCTGGCGGTGTGCCTCGATGATGGGGCGTATGCCGTCGGCGAAGCCGCCGCCGGTCATGGCGCCGGTGGCGCCGGCCTCCAGGTCGGCCAGCAGGGTGATGGCCTCCTCGCCGTCCCAGGGGCCCTCGATGGCCTCGCCGCCCAGGCGGATCAGCTCGCGCAGCTTGCTGGCGGCGCCGGCCGTCTCGATCTTGAAGTAGGCCACATGCTCGATCTCCTTGGCCATGCGCGCCAGGAAGGCGGGCGACAGCGGCGTGCCGGCGGCCGGCGCGTCCTGGACCATGATGGGGATGTCCACAGCATGAGACAGGCGGGCGTAGAACTCGTGGATCTGCGCCTCGCCGAAGCGGAATGTGGCGCCGTGGTAGGGCGGCATCACCATCAGCATGGCCGCGCCCATGGCCTGGGCGCGGCGGCTGCGCTCGACGCACACCTGCGTGCTGGTGTGCGTGGTGGTCACGATCACGGGCACGCGGCCGGCCACGTGCTCGAGCACGGTGCGCGTGAGCAGCTCACGCTCGTCGTCGGCGATCAGGAACTGCTCGGAGAAGTTGGCCAGGATGCACAGGCCGTCCACACCCGAGTCGATCATGAAATCGATGCAGCGCTTCTGGCTGGCGAGGTCCAGCGAGCCATCCTCGTGGAAGGTGGTCGGCGCCACCGGGAAGATGCCGCGAAAGCGGGGGTTGGAGAGTCCGCGCATGGTGCTTTTCCCTTGGCTCACTCGATGATGTTGAACTGGTCGAGGAACTCGGTCTTGAGCGTGAGGCCCAGGCCCGGCTTGTCGTCGTCGAGCTGCAGGAAGCCGTTGTCGGCCACCGGCTCGCCGTCGAAGATGTAGTAGAAGAGCTCGTTGCCCACCTCGACGTCGAACATCGGGAAATACTCGCTCATGGGCGAGGCCAGCGAGCTCATGGTCAGGTGGTAGTTGTGCATCTGGCCGGCGTGCGGGATCACGGGCACGCTGTAGGCCTCGCACAGCGCGTTGATCTTGTGCGCGGCCGTGATGCCGCCCACGCGGTTGGTGTCGTACTGCACCACCGACACGGCCTTGCGCTCGAGCAGCTGCTTGAAGCCGTAGAGCGAGAACTCGTGCTCGCCGCCCGAGATCGGGATGCTGGTGAGCTGGTTGAGCTCGGCATAGCCGTCGATGTCGTCGGCGATCACCGGCTCCTCCACCCAGCGCGGCTCGAATTTCTCGAGCTTGGGCAGGATGCGCTTGGCGTACTCGACGTTCCAGCCCATGTAGCACTCGAGCATCAGGTCGTTGTCGTAGCCGATCACCTCGCGCAGCGCCGCCACGGCCTTGAGGTTTTCCGCCACGCCCTTGGTGCCGTGCGCCGGGCCGTAGCCGAAGCGCGACTTGAACATGGTGAAGCCCTGCTTGAGGTACTTCTCGGCCTCGGCCTGCATCTCCTGGATGTCGGTGCGGTAGAGCTTGGAGTAGTAGCAGGGAATTTTTTCCTTGGTGCGCCCGCCCAGCAGCTTGAACACCGGCTTGTTCACGCTCTTGCCCAGGATGTCCCAGATCGCCAGGTCGACGGCCGAGATGGCCGCCATGGTCACGCCCTTGCGGCCCCAGGCATGGGTCGCGCGGTACATGCGCTGCCACAGGTATTCGTAGTCCCAGGGGTCCTGGCCGATGACCAGCGGCGCGAGGTATTCGTCGATGATGGCCTTGGCGATGCGCGGCGCCAGGGCCACGTTGCCCAGGCCGACGATGCCCGAGTCGGTCTCGATCTCGACCACGGTCCAGGAATGGAAGCGGAAGGTGCTCATGGTCTCGGTCTTCGAATAGACCAGGTCCATGGCGTTGGAGCAGAAGTTGCCCTGGGGAGGAACGGTCTTGCCCTTCCACTCGAAAACACGGGCGCGTACGGATTTGATCTTCATGGCGGTCTCTCAGTCGTTGAGGCCTGCCGCACCCATGCGGCAGGCGATTTGGAATGCATTGCTCATGGCGTTGGCGTCGGCCCGGCCCTGGCCGGCGATGTCGTAGGCCGTGCCGTGCGCCGGCGTGGTGATCGGGATCGGCAGACCGCCCTGCACGGTCACGCCCTTGGAGAAGCCCATCAGCTTGATCGCGATCTGGCCCTGGTCGTGGTACATGGTCACGATGGCTTGGTACTCACCGGCCTGCGCCTTGAGGAAAATGGTGTCGGCCGGGAACGGGCCGGCGATCGGCAGACCCTCGGCATTGAGCTCGCGCACGGCCGGCTTGATGATCTCGACCTCCTCGCGGCCGCAGGTGCCGCCGTCGCCGCCATGCGGGTTGAAGGCCGCGACGGCCACCCTGGGCCGGGCCATGCCGCTGGCCTGCAGCGAGCGGTAGATCAGCCTGGCCGCGTCCTTGACGCGGTCCTTGCTCAGGTAGCCTGCGGCGTCCTTGAGCGGGATGTGCGAGGACACGCGCGAGGTCCAGAGCTCGCCCAGGGTGTTGAACTCGCAGAAATAACCGCTCACGCCCAGGTACTCGGCGAAGTGGTGCAACTCGTCCTCGTGCTTCAGGCCCCCCTGCTTCATCGCATGCTTGTTGAGCGGCGCGAAGCAGATGGCGTCGATCTCGCCGCGCTGGGCAGCGTCCATGCAGGCGTTGAGCACCTTGAGCACCGAGGCGCCGCCGGCAGCCTGGGCCTGGCTGCGCTGAACCTGGCTCTCTGCGACCGTGTCCATGGCGACGAAGGCCGGGCGCGTGCGGTCGGCTCGGCCGCGCACCGCGGCCAGGCTGGGCTGCGGCTCGGTGGCGACCTGCACGCCGGCGATGCGCTGGCCCTCGGCCCAGAGCCATGGGTCGCCGACCAGCACCACGTTGGCGCTGCGGGTGGTCTCGGGGCGGGCCAGCAGGCGGGCGATCAGTTCGGGGCCGATGCCGGCCGGGTCGCCCAGCGTCAAGGCCACCACGGGAAGCTTGGGTTGCGTCATGGCCCTCAGTCCAGCTTGATGTTGTTCTTCTTGATGATGTCGCCGAAGCGCCGGTACTCGGCCGCATGGAACTGCGCGAACTGTGCCTGGGTCATAGGCGCGACCTCCGAACCCAGGCCTTCGAGGCGGGACCGGGTTTCCGGCATGGCCAGGATCTTGCTCACCTCCTCGTGCACGCGCTCCTGCACCGCCTTGGGCGTGCTGGCCGGCATGTAGAGGCCGTACCAGGCGCTCATCTCGACACCCTGCACGCCCGACTCGGCCAGCGTCGGCACATTGGGCAACTGGGGATTGCGCTTGGCGGCGGCCACGGCCAGGGGCTTGAGCTTGCCGCTGCGGATGTGGCCGATCACCGAAGGCAGGGTGTCGAAGCTCATCTGCACCTGGCCGCCTATCAGGTCCACCGTGGCCGGGGCGCTGCCGCGGTAGGGGATGTGGGTGATGAACACGCCCGCCACGTCCTTGAACAGTTCGGCCGCGATGTGCTGGGTGCTGCCGGCGCCGCTGGTCGCGTAATTGAGCTTGCCGGGCTGGCTCTTGGCCAGCTTGATCAGCGACTGCGGCGAATCCACCGGCAGGCTGTTGGTCACGACCAGCACGTTGGGCACGGCGCCGACGAAGGCCACGGGCACCAGGTCCTTGTTGCTGTCGTAGCCGAGCTTGAGCAGGTGCGGCGCGATCGCGTGGGCGGTGGACACGCCCATCAGCAGGGTGTGGCCGTCGGTGGACTTGGCCGTCACGTCGGCGGCCAGGGTGTTGGAGGCGCCGGGCCGGTTTTCCACCACCACGGGCTGCTTGAGCAGCGGGCCCAGACGGTCGCCGATCGCACGCGCCATGGCGTCGGTGCCGCCGCCCGGCGCGGAACCCACGAGGATGCGCACCGAGCGGCCGGGCCATTCCTGGGCCTGGGCCGCGCCCGCAAGCGCCAGCCCCGCCAGCGCCGCCATCCACCATTTCTTCATCTTCATGCCTGTCTCCTACGCACAAAAGGTCATTGATGAAGGCGATGGTAGGCCTCGGATTAAATAACGTAAATTGAAAGTTTGATATTTATTGATATCCTCAGGCTATCAAATATGGACACAAACCCTAGGTCGATCCAACTGCTCAATCGCCTGCGCATGCGCCAGGTATCGCTGCTACTCGCGATCGAAGAGCAAGGCACCCTGCGCGGCGCCTCGGCGCAGCTGGGCATGACCCAGCCGGCGGCCACCAAGATGCTGCACGAGCTGGAGGACGCGCTCGGCCAGGCGCTGTTCGACCGGGTCGGCCGCGGCCTGCGCCTGACCGAGGCGGGGCGCTGCGTGCTGGCCTATTTCCACGGCATGCGCGGCACGTTGGAGGCCCTGGGCCGGGAGCTCAAGGCGCTGCACCAGGGCAGCGCCGGCAAGCTGTCGATCGGCAGCATCATGGCCGCCTCCCCTGCCCTGCTGACCGGCGCGCTGATCCGACTCAAGGCGCTCTACCCGCTGCTGTCGGTGGAGATCACGGTGGGCACCAGCGACCGGCTGCTCGAGCTGCTGCAGCAAGGTCAGCTGGACCTGGTGGTGGGCCGTGTGACCGGGATTTCGGCGGACGAACACCTGTTCACGCCCGTCGCCGAGGAGGCGCTGTCCGTGGTGGCGGCGGTCGAGCACCCGCTGGCGGCCAGGCCCAACCTGGCCTTCAAGGCACTGCTCGCCTATCCCTGGATCCTGCAGCCCCGGGGCAGCCCGCTGCGCGAGGTGATGGAGCAGGAGTTCCGCTCGCACCAGGCGCCGCTGCCGCAGGGCCTGATCGAAACCGCGTCCATCCTCACCACCACCAACCTGATCGCCCAGAGCCAGATGATCGCGGTGATCCCGGAGACCATCGCCTCGCGCTACGAACAGCACGGGCTGCTGCGCGTGCTGCCCTATGCGCTGCGCCACCGGCTCGAGTCTTTCGGCAGCATCCTGCGGCGCGACCGGCCCGCCAGCGGTCCGGCGGCGCGCTTTCTGGCGCTGCTTCGCGAGACCGCTGCGCCGCTGGGCTGATCCCGCAGCGCCTGTTCCTGAATCAGAGCCGTCTCACGGGCGTTGCACCTCGCACCGCGGCAGGCGGTGCCCGGCGGGGGCTCGTAGCGGTGCGCGGCAAAGGCGTGCACGGGCAGGCCGCAGCGCTTCAATGAGGGCGGTCGCCGCTGCGCGTCGACTGCCCTGCGGTGCTCGGGCGCATGGCCCGCGGCATAACTCGCTACGCGCCGTTCCGGCGCTGCGCTCAAACAGATGCCGCGAGTCAGATCACGAAGCGCGCTGCGCGCGCGGCCATGCGCCCTGCGCTCCTCGGCACCCTCAAGGCGCGCTGCGGCCTGCCCGCGCACGCCTTTGCAGAGACGCTGTTGGCGCGCCAACAGTAACGGGCGCTACTTGGTCACTTTGCCGCGGCAGGCGGTGTCCGGTGGGGACGATTTCTGTGGCGGCGAGAAGCGCAGCGCCGGGGTCGGCGCGCGCAGCGCGCTTCGTGAACTGACTCGCCGCATCTGTCTGAACGGAGCGATCGAAGATCGCGCAGTGAGTTATGCGGCGCGACCCCGGTGCGAGCATCGCAGCGGAGTCGGCGCAGGGCGCCGACCGCCACAGTATGAGCCCCCGCCGGGCACCGCCTGCCGCGGCGCGAGGTGCAGCGCGATTAACCCGAGAACCAATCAAGCCAGCGTATAGGCCGTCTTGACCGTGGTGAAGAACTCCTGGGCATAGCGGCCCTGTTCGCGCGGTCCGTAGCTCGAACCCTTGCGCCCGCCGAACGGCACGTGGTAGTCCACCCCCGCCGTGGGCAGGTTCACCATCACCATGCCGGCCTGGCTGTGGCGCTTGAAGTGCGTGGCGTATTTGAGGCTGCTGGTGGCGATGCCGGCCGAGAGGCCGAATGGCGTGTCGTTGGCGCAGGCCAGTGCGGCTTCATAGTCCTTGACCCGGATGATGCTGGCCACCGGCCCGAAGATCTCCTCGCGGTTGATGCGCATGTCCTGGCTGCTTTCGCTGAACAGCGCGGGCGTCATGTAGTAGCCGTCGGTGGCGAGCTTGAGCCGCTCGCCACCGGCGGCCAGCAGCGCGCCTTCGCCCTGGCCGATTTCGATGTAGCTCAGGTCCTGCTCGAGCTGGCTCAGGCTGGCCACGGGGCCGATGTCGGTGCCCTGGGCCAGCGCGTCGCCCACCCTGATCTTCGCCATGCGCTCCTGCATGGCCGCGACGAACTTCGGGTAGATGCCTTCGGTGACGATCAGGCGGCTCGACGCGGTGCAGCGCTGGCCGGTGGAGTAGAAGGCGGACTGCACGCTGAGCTCCACCGCCTGGGCCAGGTCGGCGTCGTCGAGCACGACCTGCGGGTTCTTGCCGCCCATCTCGAGCTGCACTTTCTTGAGGTTCTGCGCGCAGGCCGCGGCGATGCGCGCGCCCACGCCCTGGCTGCCGGTGAAGCTGATGGCGTCTATGCCGGGGTGGTTGACCAGGGCGTCGCCGATGACGCTGCCGCGGCCCATGACGAGGTTGAAGACGCCGGCGGGGATCCCCGAGCGGCTGATGATCTCGGCCAGGGCCCAGGCGCAGCCGGGCACGAGGTCGGCGGGCTTCAAGACCACGCAGTTGCCATAGGCCAGAGCCGGGGCGATCTTCCAGGCAGGGATGGCGATGGGGAAGTTCCAGGGCGTGATCAGGCCAACCACGCCGACCGGCTCGCGCGTGATCTCCACGCCTATGCCGGGGCGCACCGAGGGCAGGGTCTCGCCCGCTCCGCGCAGGCATTCGCCGGCGAAGAACTTGAAGATGGCGCCGGCGCGCGCGGCTTCGCCTATGCCTTCGGCGCGGGTCTTGCCTTCCTCGCGCGCCAGCAGGGTTCCCAGCTCTTCCTTGCGCGCCAGGATCTCGCTGCCTATTTTGTCCAGCGCATCGAAGCGCGCCTGGATGCCGCTGGTGGCCCAGGCGGGAAAGGCCGCCCGGGCCGCGCGCACGGCCGCGTCGAGCTGGGCCGCGTCGCCCTGGGCGTACTCGCCGATCACGTCGGCCAGGTTGCTGGGGTTCAGGTTGGGCGCGTAGCCGGTACCGGCCAGCCATTCGCCGTTGATCAGGTTGTCGTGTCTTTGGGTCATGGTGTGTCTATGGTTTGGATGAAAGGAATCAGGTCACGGGCGCCGGGTTGAACAGCACCAGGGCGTTGTGCAGCTTCCACTGCTCGGCCCAGGTCTTCTTGCGGCCGCTGGCCACGTCGAGCAGGAAGCGGAACAGCTCCCAGCCCGTCTCTTCGATCGTGGCCTCGCCGTCGGCGATGCGGCCGGCGTTGATGTCCATCAGGTCGTGCCAGCGCCGCGCCAGGTCGCTGCGCGTGGCCACCTTGACCACCGGGCATTCGGCCAGGCCGTAAGGCGTGCCGCGTCCCGTGGTGAAGACATGCAGGTTCATGCCGGCAGCCAGCTGCAGCGTGCCGCAGATGAAGTCGCTGGCGGGCGTAGCGGCGTAGACCAGGCCCTTCTGCCCCGGCGCGAGCTTCTCGCCGGGCGCGAGCACGCTGGAGATGGGCGCGCTGCCGCTCTTGATGATCGAGCCCATCGCCTTCTCGACGATGTTGGACAGGCCGCCGGCCTTGTTGCCCGGCGTGGTGTTGGCGCTGCGGTCCACCCGGCCGCGGTCCAGGTAGCGGTCGTACCAGCCGAGCTCGCGCACGATGTCCGAAGCCACCTCGGGCGTGGCGGCGCGGCTGGTGAGCTGCTCCACCGCGTCGCGCACCTCGGTGTTCTCGCTGAACATGATGGTGGCGCCGGCGCGCACCAGCAGGTCGGCCGCAAAGCCCACGGCCGGGTTGGCGGTGACGCCGCTGAAGGCGTCGCTGCCGCCGCACTGCACGCCGACCACCAGCTCGCTGGCCGGCACGGTCTCGCGGCGGCGGTCGTTCAGGCGCTCCAGGTGCAGCAGCGCCGAGGCCATGATGGAATCGATCATGGACATGAAGCCCACGTGCTCTTCCGACTGCAGGCAGACCACGTCCAGGCCCGCCTCGGCGTTGACGCCCACGTCGGCCACACTGCGCTCGTCGACCAGGGGAATCGATCCGGGCGGCAGCAGGCGCTCGGGCTGCAGCTTCTCGCAGCCCAGGCTCACCACCATCACCTCGCCGCCGAAGTTGGGGTTCAGCGTGATGTTGCGCACGGTGCGGATCGGGATCACGGCGTCGGGCGCGTCGATCGCGACGCCGCAGCCGTAGGTGTGCTCCAGGCCCACCACGTCGTCGACATTGGGAAAGCGCGGCAGCAGCTCCTGCTTGATGCGCTGGACCGCGAACTCGACCACGCCGGCCACGCACTGCACCGTGGTCGTGATGGCCAGGATGTTGCGCGTGCCCACCGAGCCGTCGGCGTTGCGGTAGCCCTCGAAGGTGTAGCCCGTAAGCGGCGGCAGCTCGGGCGCGGGACGCGTGGCCATGGGCAGGCCCTCGAGCTCGCGCGCCGCCGGCATCTTGAGCAGGCGCTCGTGCACCCAGCTGCCGGCCGGGATGGCCTGGTGCGCGTAGCCTATGGTCACGTTGTAGCGGCGCACCGGCTCGCCCTCGGCGATGTCGACCAGCGCCAGCTTGTGGCCCTGCGGCACCTTGTCGCGCAGCGTGAGGCCCGAGGGGAACACGGTGCCCGCGGGCAGGCCACCATCGTTGGCCACGATGGCCACGTTGTCGGCCTCGTGCATGCGTATGGTCAGAGGCGGCTTGGGTGCTTGCGGTTGCATGGCAATGTCTTCAAAAACGACGAGACGGGGGCTCAGGCGCCATCACTTGAGCAGCGAGGGCAGCCAGAGCGAGAACGCGGGCACGTAGGTCACGGCCAGCAAGGTGGCGCCGAGCGCACCGTAGAACGGGCCTATGGTGCGCATCACCTGGCCCACCGAGATCTCCCCGATCGCGCAACCCACGAACTGCACCGAGCCGACAGGCGGCGTGTTCAGTCCCAGCGCGCAGTTGATCAGCATCACGATGCCGAACTGCAGCGGGTCCATGCCGAACTGCATCGCGATCGGCAGGAAGATCGGGGTGCAGATCAGGATGGTGGCAGCCATGTCGAGGAAGGTGCCCAGGATGAACAGCAGCACGTTGATCATCAGGAAGATGACCCAGGGGCTGGTGCTGATCATCTGCATCAGCTCGCCGGTCTTCTGCGGCACTTCGTACAAGGCCATGAAGTAGCCGAACGCCGCCGAGATGCCGATCAGCAGCAGCACCACGCCGGTGGTCTTGCAGGCCTTGGCGCAGGCCTTGAGGAAGTTGTGCCAGGTCAGCGAACGGTAGACGAACACCGTCACGACCAAGGCCCAGGCCACGGCGATCGAGGCCGACTCGGTCGCGGTGAAGGCGCCCGACAGGATGCCGCCCAGGATGATCACCACCACGAACAGGCCCGGCAGCGAGGCCAGGAAGGCGCTCAGCACCATGGCCCAGCCGGGGAACTTGCCACTGGTCGGGTAACCACGCTTGACCGCCACCCAGTAGGCGGCCGCCATGTTGCACACCGTCAGGATGATGGCCGGCACCAGGCCCGCCAGGATGAGCCCGAGCACGCTGACCGAGGCGATGCCCGCGGTGGCCAGGGTGAAGATGATCAGGTTGTGCGAGGTCGGCATGATGGCGCCGACCAGGGCCGCGTGCGTGGTCACGTTGACCGCGTAGTCGGCGTCGTAGCCCTCCTTCTTCATCAGCGGGATCATCACCGATCCGATCGCCGACACGTCGGCCAGCGGCGACCCGGCCACGCCGCCGAAGATGGTGCAGCCCAGCACGTTGCTCATGCCCAGGCCGCCGCGCACATGGCCGACCAGGCTGTTGGCGAAGCGCACGATGCGGTCGGCAATGCCGCCATAGAGCATGAGCTCGCCGGCAAAGACGAAGAAGGGAATCGCCAGAAAGCTGAACACCTGCATGCCGCCGACCATCTTCTGGAACACGACGGCGACCGGCAGGCCGGCGGCGAGGATGGTGGCGACCGACGACAGGCCGATCGCGAAGGCCACCGGCACGCCCAGCAGCAGCAGCACGGTAAAACTCAAGGCAAGAATGCTCAGTTCCATGCCGGCTCCACTTCCTCGCCGCGCAGCAGGGCGACGATATGTTCGATCGAAAACAAGACAATCAGGGCGCCGGCAATGACGACGGGCACGTAGTCGATGCCGTCCGGCACGGGCAGCATGGGTTTCTTCTCGGCCCACTTGGCGCTGGCCCATTGCCAGCCGCTGTGCACCATCAGCGCGCCAAAGCTGCCCACCAGCAGGTGGATCAGCAGCTCGATCCGGTGCTGCCATTTCTCGGGCAGCAGCCCGACCAGGGACTCGAGGCCGATGTGGCCGGCGTCGCGCACGCCCACGGCCAGGCCGAAGGCCGTCACGAACAGGACCAGCAGCATGGCGAGGGCCTCGGCCCAGGTCGGCGTGTCGTTGAAGACATAGCGGCCTATCACCTGCCATTGCACGCACAGCACGACCGCGATCAGCCCGATCACGGCCAGCACCAGGCTGAGCTTGGACAGCGCCGCACAGAATTTGGTGAACATGGTCTATTCCTCCAGCCGGACGCGCGCCCTGCCCGGCCCGGGGGCGCGGACGCAGGCGCGAGGCCCGGGCCTGGTATCGCGGATTACTTGGTGTCCTGCACGGCCTTGACCAGGCGCTTCATGTCGGGGGTGGTGATGAACTTGTCGTAGACCGGGCCCATCACGGCCTGGAACGAGGCCTTGTCGACCTCGACGATCTGGGCGCCGGCGGCCTTGACGCTGGCCAGCGACTTGGCTTCCTGCTCGTCCCACTTCTTGCGCTGGAACACGACCGACTCCTTGGCGGCGGCACGAATCATGTCCTGCTCGGCCTTGGGCAGCTTGTCCCAGACGATCTTGGACATCACCAGGATCTCGGGCGCCATGGAGTGCTCGGTCTTGGAGTAGACCTTCACGGCCTCGACATGCTTGGCCGTGTCGAACGAGGGGATGTTGTTCTCGGCGGCGTCGATCAGGCCGGTCTTGAGGCCGGTGTAGACCTCGCCATAGGGCATGGGCGTGGCGTTGGCGCCCATGGCGCTGACCAGCGACACCCAGAGGTCGGACTGCTGCACGCGGATCTTCAGGCCCTTGGCGTCGGCCACGGTCTTGATCGGCTTCTTGGCGTAGATCGAGCGCGCGCCGCTGTCGTAGAAGGCCAGGCCGATGAAGCCGGCCGACTCGCAGCTCTTGAGGATTTCCTCGCCGGCCGGGCCGTCCAGCGAATGACGCATGTGCTCGACCGAGCGGAACAGGAAGGGCATGGTCGGCACCATGGTCATGGGGCAGATCGAGTTCATGGGCGCGACGTTGACGCGCGTCATGTCGAGCGCGCCGATCTTGACCTGGTCGATGGTCTCCTTCTCGGAGCCGAGCGCGGCCTTGTTGAAGACCTTGATCTTGTGCTTTCCGCCACTCTTTTGCGCCAGCAGCTCGCCCATGTGCTTGACGGCCGCCACCGTGGGGTAGTCATCGGCATTGTGGGTGTCGGACGAACGGAACTCGGTGGCCTGGGCGGACAGGGCCAGGGCGCCCAGCAGGGCCGCCAGCAGTTTCGGCAGGGTCTTCATGTTGTCTCCTTCGGACAGTGGTTGGAAATAAGAGCAGGAATCAGCAAGCGGAGAACGCTGCGCCAAGAAAGCGCGGCTCGGACAGGCCCGGCGCGCCAGGCTGCAGCGCCAGCACGGCGCCACTGACGGCGCGCTCGCCGGGGGGCACCGGGGTCGGCTGTATCGAGGTCACGAACAGGGTGCGCAGGTCCGGCCCGCCGAAGGCGCACATCGAGGGCTTGGAGACCGGCACGGCAAGCGACTCGACCAGACGCCCCTCGGGATCGAAGCGGTGCACCAGGCCCGCGTCGTTGGCGCAGATCCAGTAATGACCCTGGGCGTCGACCGCGGCGCCGTCGGGCCGGCCCGGCAGCGGCGCCATGTCGACGAACAGGCGCCGCCCCGACAGCCGGCCGGTTTCGGCATCGAAGTCGAAAGCCCAGATCTTCTGCACCGTGGGGTGCGAGTCGGACAGGTAGAGCGTGCGGCCGTCGGGGCTGAAGCCCAGGCCGTTGGGCGTGACCAGCCCCTCGACATGGGGCCCGGTCAGGCCGCGCGCGTCCAGACAGTACAGGCCGCCGAGCGGCACGGCGAGCGACATGTCCATCACCATGCTGCCGACCCACAGCCGGCCCCGGGCATCGCAGCGGCCGTCGTTGAAGCGCATGCCGGGCGCCGGGTGGGCAAGCTCGGCCAGCAGCCGCACTTCGGCCTGCGGCGGCGCGCCCAGGGTGACGGCGAAGATGCCGCTCTCCATCGCGGCGACCAGCCCGCCGTCCTCGGCCAGGGCGATGCAGCCCACGCGCTGCGGCAGGTCCCAGCTCAGGGTCTCGTTGCGCAGGCGGTCCCAGCGGCGGATGTGGCGGCCCTCGATGTCGACCCAGTACAGCGCCTGGGCCCGGGCGTCCCAGACCGGCGACTCGCCCACGCGGTCGCGCGTGGGGGCGACGATTCGAACCTCGCTCATCTGCGGGGCCACCGTCACTCGAGGGGACCGGTGCGCACGAAGGCGCCGCCCTGGTACTGCACGGCGGGGTCGCCGAGGTCGGGCTGCGGCGTGCGCGCGTAGACCGCGTCGCGGAAGCGGTCGGAGCTGTCCTGCGGCCGGTAGCCGACATGGCGGGCCTGGCTGTTGTCCCACCAGGTCACGGCGTTGTCCGACATGCCGAAGATGATGCTGTGGCCCAGCACCGGCGTGGTCAGGCAGGCCGTGACCAGGCGATGCAGGTCGTCGTAGCTGAGCCAGGTGGCGAGCATGCGCCGGTCCTTGGGTTCGGTGAAGGAAGAACCTATGCGCACGCAGGCGGTCTCTATGCCATAGCGGTCGAAGTACAGACGCGCCAGATCTTCGCCGAAGGCCTTGCTCAGGCCGTACAGGCCGTCCGGGCGCGGCGGGTGGCTGGCGTTGATGGTCTCGTCCTGGCGGTAAAAGCCTGTGACATGGTTGGAGCTCGCGAACACCACGCGCCTGGCCCCTTGCTTGCGCGCGGCCTCGTAGAGGTTGTAGGCACCCACGATGTTGGCCTGCAGGATGGGCCCCCAGGGCGCCTCGACCGACACTCCGCCCAGGTGCACGATGGCCTGCACCCCTTCCACCATGGCGTGCACCGCGGCAGCGTCGGCCAGATCGGCCTGCACCAGCTCCTCGCCCGGCTGCGCCGGGCCCAGGTCCGCCAGGTCCGTGAGGCGCAGCACCTCGCAATTGGCCTTCAGCCTCTCGCGCAGCACCTTGCCCAGGCCGCCTGCGGCACCGGTGAGCAGCAGCCGCTCATGCACTTTGATCGTCATGGACCCATCTCCTTTGGCGTCGATGAACCCGGAGGTTCGTATGTTATCTGTTGTCTGATGACTATGGATTCTGTATGCTTAGGTTTCCGCTGTCAAGCCCATTTACCCACGGCCACCATGCAAGCACCCGCTCCCCCGTCCCCCGCTCCGGCGGCACCGGCACGCCGCTCCCGCGGCCTGGTCAGCGGCGTGGTGGACAGCCTGGCCACCGGCATCCGCCAGGGCCAGCTCAAGGCCGGCGACAAGCTGCCGACCGAGGCCGAGATCATGACCCGCTTCGACGTCAGCCGCACCGTGGTGCGCGAGGCCATCTCGCGCCTGCAGGCCTCTGGCCTGGTCGAGACGCGGCACGGCATAGGCACCTTCGTGATCGAGCCGCCGGCACCCGGCAACTTCCGCATCGCGCAGGAGGACCTCGCCACCGTGGCCGACGTGATCGCCCTGCTGGAGCTGCGCATCAGCCTGGAGACCGAGGCCGCCGGCCTGGCCGCGCAGCGCCGCACCGAAGCCCACCTGGAGGGGATGGCGTCCGCGCTGCGCGCCTTCCAGCAGTCGATCGAGAGTGAGTCGGACGCCGTGCCCTCGGACTTCCAGTTCCACATGGAGGTGGCGCGCGCCACCGGCAACCGGCATTTCGCGGACCTCATGACCTACCTGGGCACCATGGTCATCCCGCGCACCCGCATCAACACACCCGGCCAGGCGCCCGAGGGGCGGCTGAGCTACCTGCAGCGCGTGCATGGCGAGCACGAGAGCATCTTCAACGCGATCCGCAACCAGGACACCGAGGCCGCGCGCGCCGCCATGCGCACCCACCTGAGCAACAGCCGCGAACGCCTGCGCCGGAGCCAGCCCGCCGACGCCTGACAAGGGGCCGGCCCGGTTGCCTCGGCATGCCTCGGCATGCCTCATGTTGTACGATGTCTGCCAACATTTAATCGACCCCAAAAATGAGTCCCAAGCCCCGACCCACCTTCCCGCACGGCGCCACCGCACCCGCATGCGGGTCGCGCCCAGGGCCGGCGACGACGGCCTGCTGCGCTGAGCAGGTTGCCGCCACACCCGATCCACTTCAACCCCTACAAACGACAGGAGCATCGCTATGAAACTCGGATTCATCGGTCTCGGCATCATGGGCGCCCCCATGGCGGGCCACCTGCTGGCGGCCGGCCACGAGCTGTTCGTGCAGTCGCGCAGCGGCGCGCCGGCCGACCTGCTGGCGCAAGGCGCCAAGGCCTGCGCCAGCGCCGCCGAGGTGGTCAGGCAGGCCGACATCGTGTTCACCATGGTGCCCGACACCCCACATGTGGCCGATGTGCTGTTCGGCGAGAACGGCATCGCCCAAGGCCTGAAGGAAAGCGAGCGCGGCGCTGACGGCAGCGTCGGCAAGGTGGTGGTCGACATGAGCTCGATCTCGCCCATCGCGACCAAGGATTTCGCCGCGCGGATCGAGGCCCTGGGCTGCGACTACCTGGACGCCCCGGTCTCGGGCGGCGAGATCGGCGCCAAGGCCGCCAGCCTGACCATCATGGTCGGCGGCCGCGAAGCCGTGTTCGAGCAGGTCAAGCCCCTGTTCGAGCTCATGGGCAAGAACATCACGCTGATCGGGCCTCATGGCAGCGGCCAGACCTGCAAGGTGGCCAACCAGATCGTCGTGGCCCTCAACATCGAGGCCGTGGGCGAGGCCCTGCTGTTCGCGGCCAAGGCCGGCGCCGATCCGGCCAAGGTGCGCCAGGCGCTGATGGGCGGCCTGGCCACCAGCCGCATCCTCGAGGTGCATGGCGAGCGCATGATCAAGCGCCAGTTCAACCCGGGCTTTCGCATAGCGCTGCACCAGAAGGACCTGAACCTGGCGCTCGAGGGCGCCCGCGCCATGGGCCTGTCCCTGCCCAACACCGCCAGCACGCAGCAGCTCATGAGCAGCTGCGTGGCCCATGGTGGCGGCGGCTGGGACCATTCCGGCCTGGTGCGCGCGCTGGAGATGGCCGCCAACTTCCAGATTGCCAAGGGCTGAGTGCCCAGGGATGACCCAGCCATGAACCTTCCCGTCAACCGCTTCAAGCACGCCGTGCAGTCCGGCCAGAAACAGATCGGCCTGTGGTCACACCTGTGCAGCAACATCAGCACCGAGATCCTCGCCGGCTGCGGCTTCGACTGGCTGCTGCTCGACATGGAGCACTCGCCCAACGAAGTGCCGACCATCCTGTCCCAGCTGCAGGCCATGGCGGGGGGCACCGCCACCCCCATCGTCCGCCCGCCGTGGAACGACATGGTGACCTTCAAGCGGCTGCTGGACATTGGCGTGCAGACCCTGCTGGTGCCCTATGTGCAGACCGAGGAAGAGGCGCGCAACGCCGTCGCCTGGACGCGCTACCCCCCGCTCGGCGTACGCGGCTACGCCGGCGCCCCGCGCGCCAGTGACTACGGCCGGGTCAAGGATTACGGCAAGCGCTGTGCCCAGGAGTTGTGCCTGCTGGTGCAGGTGGAGACCGTGCAGGGCCTGGAGAACCTCGAGGCGATCTGCCGGGTCGACGGCATCGACGGCGTGTTCATCGGGCCGGGCGACCTCGCCGCCGCACTCGGTCACTTGGGCAACCCCAAACACCCCGAGGTGCTGGCCGCGATCGACGACGCGGTGGCGCGCGTGCGCGCCTGCGGCAAGGCCGCCGGCATCCTGACCGGCGACGAGGCGCTGGCCAGGCATTACGTGGACATCGGCTGCCTGTTCGTCGCCGTGGGCGCCGACCAGAACCTGCTGCGCAACAGCGCCGAGGCCCTGGCCGGGCGCTTCAAGGGCTGAGCGCGCGCGCGGTCGCGATGCCGTAGATCGTCGGGCCCATCGCGCCCGGTCAGTCTTCGAGCAGGCGGCACAGCGCCTGCAGGTCGTCCACCGTGGCGTGCGGCGCCCGGGCCGCATGGACCCAGGCCTGGCCCTCGCGGTTCACCCAGGCCATCTGCATGCCGGCGTCGAGCGCGCCCAGGCCGTCCAACTGCGCGTCGTCGCCGATGTGCAGCACCTCGCACGGCGCCACGCCCGCGGCCCGCGCCGCGGCCTCGAAGATGCGCGCATCGGGCTTGCCCACGCCGAATTCGCGCGCGCTGACAGCCGCATGGAAATGCCGGCCTATGCCCACGCGGTGCACGTCGGCATTGCCGTTGGACAGGGCGACCACCGGGTAGCGGCGGCTCAGGAACTCGAGCGCGGGCAGCGCGTCGTCGAAGAAGTCCACGCGCTGGCGCTCGGCAAAGAAGACCTCGAAGGCCGGCTGCGCCAGGGCCGGGTCCTCGCCGGCCTGCGCCAGCACCAGGCGGATCGCCTCCAGGCGCAGCGCGCTCATGTCGTGCGCAAGCTCGGGGCGCAGGCGGTCGATGCGCCCACGCAATTCGCGCAGCGCGTCGCGCTCGGCGCACAGGGCCGCCGTGGCCGGCGCATGGGCCTCGAACCAGGCCTGCAACGCGGCCTCGGCGCGTTCTATGGTCGGCCAGATCGGCCACAGGGTGTCGTCGAGGTCGATCGTGACGGCGCGGATCTCGGATACATCGATCATAGGTCGGTGAGAATACCGCATGCCTTTCCGACCCGAACCCGAATACAAACATGGCCAGGCCGGCCGCACGGCCATCCTGCTGTGCAACCTGGGCACGCCAGAGGCGCCCACGGCCCCCGCGCTGCGCCGCTACCTGGCCGAGTTCCTCGGCGACCCGCGCGTGGTCGAGATCCCCAGGCCCTTATGGTGGCTGATCCTGCACGGCATCATCCTGCGCCTGCGGCCCAGGAAATCGGCCGCCAAGTACGCCAGCATCTGGACGCCCCAGGGCTCGCCGCTCAAGCTCTGGACCGACAAGCAGGCCAAGCTGCTGCGCGGCTGGCTGGGCGAGCGCGGGCCTGCGGTGACGGTGCGCTACGCCATGCGCTACGGAAGCCCGGCCATCGCCTCCGAGCTCGACGCGCTCAAGGCCGAGGGCGCGACGCGCATCCTGGTCCTGCCGCTCTACCCGCAGTATTCGGGCACCACCACGGCCAGCGTGTTCGACGCGGTGTACGGCTGGGCGGCGCAGATCCGCCACATCCCCGAGCTGCGCTTCGTCAACCGCTACCACGACGACGCGGGCTACATCGAGGCGCTGGCGCGCGGCATACGCCGCCACTGGCAAAGCCACGGCCGGCCCGAGAAGCTGGTCATGAGCTTTCACGGCGTGCCCGAGCGCACCCTGCGCCTGGGCGACCCCTACCACTGCGAATGCCAGAAGACCGCGCGCCTGCTGGCGCAGAAGCTGGGCCTGGCGCCCGAGCAGTATCTGGTCAGCTTCCAGTCGCGCTTCGGCAAGGCCAAGTGGCTGCAGCCCTACACCGAGCCCAGCCTGGTCGCCCTGGCCAAGGCGGGGGTGCAGCGCGTCGACGTGGTCTGCCCCGGCTTCACCAGCGACTGCCTGGAGACGCTGGAGGAGATCGCCCAGGAGGTGCGCCAGGCCTTTCTTCTGGCGGGCGGCAAGGAATTCCACTACATCCCCTGCCTCAACGACAGCCCGGATTGGATCACGGCCCTGAGCCAGATCGCCGAGCGCCACCTGGCCGGCTGGCCGACCCAGACCGAGGCCGAGCCGGCCACCCTGGCCGCCTCGCGCGCCGCGGCCCTGGCCATGGGGGCGAAGCAATAGCATGGCCCTGCGTTACCTCGAATTCGACTACAGCGAGGACACGGCCGGCGTGGGCTGCTTCGAGGCCATGGCCGCGGTGGGGCCGCCGCAGCTGCAGGCCCTGCACGCCGAGATCGTCGAGGTGCTGGGCTGGGCCCATGCGGCCTTCGCCGACCGCGGGCCGCTGGAGGATGGGCACGACTGGGACTACGAACTCCAGGGCGCACAAGAGGTGACGGCGCCGCAAACCCTGCACTACGACGAGGCCACGGGCCGGCTCGAGGTGAGCGTCGGCCCGACGGGCGCGCCGCGCCACACCCTCACCCTGACGCTCAGCGGCAGCCCGGCGTTCTGCGAGGCCTTCAGGGGGCGCTTCGGGCTGGACTGAGCCCGCCTCAGCGCGACCGGACGGCCGCCGCGTCGATGAAGCGCGACACCAGGTTCAGCTGATGCGGCACGTTGAGCGCCGGCGCGTGGCCGCAGCCCGGAACCTCGACCACCTGCAGCAGGCCGCGTGCGCCGGGGCCACGCCCGCGCATGGCCGCGACGGTTTCGGGCCGCACCAGGTCGGACTCGGCGCCGCGCAGGCACAGCACCGGTATCTCGAGCGCGTCGTAGTGGTCCCAGATCAGGTAGTCGCCCGGATGATGGATGAACTGCTGCACCATGGCCGGGTCGTAGTGCGGCGTCACGCGGCCGTCGGGCAGGCGGCGCATCGAGGTTTCGGTCAGGCGGCGCCACTGCGCGTCGCTGAGCCAGCCAAAGGGCTGGTAGACCTCGCGGAAGAAGTCCCCCAGCGCCACCATGGTGTCGAAGGCCGGCGGCTGACCTGCGTAGGCCTTGATGCGCTCGAGCGCAGGCTGGGCGAGCTCGGGCGCGTTGTCGTTGAGCACCAGGCTGAGGATGCGGCCCTCGAGCCCGGGCTCGCGCAGACCCGCCGCGCAGACCGTGCCGAGCGCGCCGCCCATGGAGGTGCCGACCCAGTGCACGCGTTCCAGCCCCAGCTGGTCCAGCAGCTCGGCGGCCTGGCGCGCGTAGAAGGCGAGGCAGTACTCCTCGCGCGGGTTCGCGCTCCACTGGCTCAGGCCGCGCCCCACGGTGTCGGGGCAGATCACGCGGTAGCGCTGGGCCAGGTGAGCGGCCAGTTCGTCCATGTCGCGCCCGGTGCGGGCCAGGCCGTGCCAGGCGATCACGGTCTCGGCGTGGCCGGCGCCCCAGTCGGTGAAATGCAGTTCGCGGCCGGCGCAGCGCAGGTAATGTGATGTGAAACTCATGAGCGCCCTCCCGGGATGACGCTGGCGCGCAGGCGCCCGACCACGCCGGTCGGGAAATAGTAGACCGAGAGCACGAACAGCAGGCCCAGCCACAGCAGCCAGCGGTCCGGCGACAGGACGGCGGCCAGCAGCGGCCAGGCGGCAGCGGCCTCGCTGGCCAGGCGCAGCAGGTCCTGCAGGTAGCTTTGCGCCACCAGGAACAGCACCGCGCCGATGACCGAGCCGTAGAGCGTGCCCATGCCGCCGATCACCACGATCAGCAGCACATCCATCATGATTTCGAAGGACAGCGAGGTGTCCGGCCCGTTGTAGCGCAGCCAGAGCGCGAGCATGGCGCCGGCCACGCAGGCGAACAGGGCCGACAGCACGCTGGACAGCGTGCGGTAGAGCACCACGCGGTAGCCTATGGCCTCGGCGCGGAACTCGTTCTCGCGGATCGCCTGCAGCACCCGGCCGAACGGCGAGTTGACGATGCGCAGCAGCATCAGCAGCAGCGCCACGGCCAGGGCAAACAGCAGATAGTAGCTGAGCAGGCGGCCGTCGAGCGTGACGCCGAGCAGGGGCTCCTCGCTGAACTCGAAGCTGGGCGAGAGCAGCCCGGGCAGCTTGAAGGTCAGCCCGTCCTCGCCGCCGGTGAAGTCCGACAGCTGCGAGGCCAGGGTCTGGAAGGCCGAGGCCACGGCCAGCGTGATCATGGCGAAGAAGATGGCGCGCACGCGCAGCGAGAACAGGCCCACGGCCAGCGACAGCAGCAGCGAGAGCAGCAGCGCGGCCCCCAGGCCCAGCGCCAGCGCGGCCCAGCCAGGCCCCAGGCGCGTGCTGGCGATCGCGATGCCGTAGGCGCCTATGCCGAAGAACATGGTGTGGGCGAAGCTCACGATGCCGGTGTAGCCCAGCAGCAGGTCGAAACTGGCCACCAGCACCACGAACACCAGCACCTTGGCCGCGACGTTGAGCGCCTTGACGCCGGGAAACACGAAGGGCGCGAAGGCCAGGCCGAGCAGCACGGCGAGCAGCAGCGCGGCCAGGATGCGGCTGCGCGGGAAGTCGTTGGAGAGCAGTCGACGAAGCATGCTTTTCATCGGTTGGCGACCGGGTAGACGCCCTGTGGCCGCCACAGCAGCACCGCCACCATCAGCGCGATGTTGGAGAACAGCGCCAGCTTGGGGAGCAGGAAGCCGGCGTAGTTGGCGGTCAGGCCGACCAGCAGCGCGCCGATCAGCGCGCCGCCCGTGGAGCCCAGGCCGCCGATGATGATGACGATGAAGATCAGCACGTTGACCTGGGCGCCCATCTGGGGCACCACGTTCTGCTGGTACAGGCCCCACATCACGCCGCCCAGGCCGGCCAGCGCGCTGCCGGCCACGAACACGGCAACGAACAGCCGGCGCACGCGGTAGCCCAGGGCCTCGACCATCTCGCGGTCCTGCACGCCGGCACGGATCAGCAGGCCGAGCTTGGTGCGCGCCAGCGTCCAGGCCAGCCCGCCGAACACCGCCAGCCCCACCACCACGGCCACCAGGCGGTACTTCTCGACGGCCGCATCGCCCAGCAGCAGCGCGCCGCGCAGGGCCTGGGGCAGCGGCAGCGGGATCTGCTGCGGGCCCCAGATCGCCTTGATCAGCTCCTCGCCGACGATCATGCCGCCCATGGTGATCAGGATCTGCTTGAGGTGCTGGCCATAGACCGGCCGCACGATGAAGCGCTCGAAGGCCAGGCCGATTGCGCCGGCCACGGCCATGGCCAGCACCATGGCCGGCAGCACGGCCGCCAAGTTGCGCCAGAGCTCGGCCGAGCCGGTCCAGTCGCCCATGGCGCCGAGCACGCTGGTGGCGACGAAGGCGCCGAGCGCGATGAACACGCCGTGGCCGAAGTTGAGCACGTCCATCAGGCCGAACACCAGGGTCAGGCCCGAGGCGATGATGAAGACGATCATGCCCATGGCCAGGCCGGCCACGGTGAGCGTGAGCCAGGTCGAGCCCGAACCGACCAGCGGCAGGGCCAGTACGGCCAGCACCGGCACCAGGGCCAGCGGCTTCCAATCAAAGTCCAGCTGGTTCATAAGGCCAGCCCCAGCAGCGTGTGCTGCAGTTCCTCATCCTCGGCCAGCGCCTGCATGGACCCGGCGTGCACCACGATGCCGTTGTCCATCACGGCGACGCGGTCGCCCAGCCGCTTGGCGAAGTGGATGTTCTGCTCGACCAGCAGGATGGTCGCGCCCTGGTCTTTCAGCTGGCGGAAGGCCTCGATCATGTTCTCGACGATGGCCGGCGCCAGGCCCTTGCTGGGCTCGTCGACGATCAGCAGCTCGCGCGGCTCGACGATGGCGCGCGCCACGGCCAGCATCTGCTTTTGCCCACCCGAGAGCTTGCCGGCCGGGTGGTTCCAGAACTTCTCCACGGCGGGAAAAAGCTGGAAGATCCAGGCCAGCCGCGCCTCGTCCATCTGGCTGGCGCGGCTTGCGCTGCGCGCAGCCAGCAGCAGGTTCTCTTTGACCGTGAGGTCGGCGAAGATGCCCATGTTCTCGGGCACGTAGGCAATGCCCAGGGCCGCGATCTGCGGCGTGTGCCAGGCCGTGATGTCCTGGCCGCCGAAGCGGATGCAACCCTGCGAGGCCTGCCACAGGCCCATGATGCTGCGCAGCGTGGTGGTCTTGCCCGCGCCGTTGCGGCCCAGCAGCAGGGTCAGCTGTCCACGCGGCACGGCCAGGTCGACGCCATGCAGGATGTGGTAGGCGCCGATATGGGTGTGCACCCCTTCCAGCGTCAGGAGAGGCTCGCTCATGGGTTTGTCCTCCTTCCCCCTCGAGGGGGAAGGCCGGGTTGGGGGGGCGTCCCATCCTGCGCGCAGGCGTCCTGGGGGCCTACCCCCAGGTAAGCCTGCTGAACGACGGGCGAGGCGATCACCTCGGCCGGCGGCCCGTCGGCCACCAGGGCACCGTTGTGCAGCACGATGATGCGGTCGGCCAGCTCGCGCACCACGTCCATCTTGTGCTCGACCAGCAGGATGGTCTTGCTGCGGTCCTTCTTCAGCGCGCGGATCAGGTTCAGGATCACCGGCGCCTCGTCGTGGCTCATGCCGGCCGTGGGCTCGTCGAACATGTAGACCTGGGGCTCCAGCGCCATCAGCAGCGCCACCTCGAGCTTGCGCTGGTCGCCGTGCGGCAGGCTGGCCACCGCCATGGCCTCCTGCGCCCCCATGGCCACCGAGGCCAGGATCTCGCGCGCGCGCTGGGTGAGCTGCCCGTGGTCGCTCCAGATGCTGAAGAGGTCGAGGCCGCGCCGGTGCGCGCCCTCGCGCGTGGCCTGCACCGCCAGTCGCACGTTCTCCAGCACCGAGAGGTTGGGAAACAGGTTGGTCAGCTGGAAGGCGCGACCGAGGCCGGCGCGGGTGCGCGCCGAGGCCGGCAGCGCCGACAGGTCCTGCCCGTTCAGGCGCACGCGCCCTGCCGTGGCCCTGAGCTGGCCCGAGATCAGGTTGAAATAAGTGGTCTTGCCGGCGCCATTGGGCCCGACGATGGCGGTCAATGTGCCCGGCTCGAAGCGGCAGGAGACGGCATTGACCGCCACATGCCCGCCGAAGCGGACCGTGAGGTCTTGGGTTTCAAGCATGTTCGCCAGCCCGGGCGTACCGGGCACGCTCGCGTTCAGCGCTGATTCCTGATCGGAACGTTCATTTCTTCGGGCTTGATCTCGCGCACCAGCTCGGGCACGCCCCAGGCGAAGGCCGGGTCGACCTTGATCTTGAAGTGGTACATGCTCTGCATGGCCTGGTGATCCTCCTTGCGGAAGGTCATCTTGCCCTTGGGCGTGTCGAAGCTCATGCCTTCCATGGTCTTGATCAAGCTGTTGGCGCTGGCGTCGCCCCTGCTGTTCTTCAGCGCCGTGACCACGGCCATGGCCGCCGAGAAGCCGCCGGCCGTGAAGAAGTCCGGCGGCGCCTTGAACTGCTTGTAGTGCTGGGCCACCATGGCCTCGTTCACCGGGTTCTTGGGGATGCCGAAGTAGTAGTAGGCCGCGCCCTCCATGCCGGGGAAGTTCTTGTACGAGGCCATGGCCGGAAGGATGTTGCCGCCGGTGGCGATCTCGATGCCGTAGCGCTTGAGGTCCAGGTCCGCGATCTTGAACGGGTTGCCCGCGCCGGCCCAGATGATGAAGATCACCTTGCGCCCCGACTGGTCCTTGAGTTTGTCGATCAGGCGCTGGGCGCCGGCGGTGAAGTCCGTGGTGCTGGTCGGCAGGTATTCCTCATGCACCAGCTTGGCCTTCTTGACCGCGTCCTTGAAGGCCTTGACGCCGTCGCGGCCGAAGGCGTAGTCCTGCGCCAGCGTGGCGATCACGGTGCCCGGCTTGTCCAGCGCCACGCCATTGGAGATCGCGTCCTGGCTGCTGTTGCGGCCGGTGCGGAAGATGTACTTGTTCCACTTCTCGCCGGTGATGGAATCGGCCACGGCGGGCTCGACCAGCAGCACCTTCTTGTATTCCTCGGCCACCGGCAGCATGGCCAGCGCCACGCCGGACGAGGTCGGGCCGACGGCGAGGTCGGCCTTGTCGTCCGAATAGGCAGCGGCCAGCAGGCTCTTGCCCAGGTCGGGCTTGCCCTGGTCGTCCTTCTCGATCACCACCAGCTTCTTCCCTGCGACCGTCATGCTGCCGCCCGTGGCGTAGTCCAGCCCCATCATGAAGCCGGTCGCCGTCTGCTTGCCATAGGCTTCGAGCGGACCGGTCTTGCTGTAGACATGGGCAATGCGGATCTCACCGGACTGGCTGAAGGCGACGGGCGCGGCGAGCGCGGCGACGGCAGCCAGGGCCATGAGGGTGCGGCTTTGCATGACGGTCTCCTTGTTGTGTGACAGGCCAGGCAGCTACAGCATGGACCGTGCCCACTCAGCAAGCCCTTGATTTGCAAGGAGTTTCAAGAAAGCGAACGGAAAATTGCCCAAAAAACAGACGAATTTACCGTCTGAAATTCAGACAATTGCCTGAATTTCAGACAGACATGCCCAGCCGCTCGTAGAGCGTGGCCCGCGAGATGCCGAGCAGCCGCGCGGCGGCGAGCTTGTTGCCCCCGGTGGCCTGCAGGGCGGCGGCGATGGCGCGCGCCTCGAGCTCGGCCACCTGCTCGGCCAGGGGGCGCAGCTGGGCGGGCGCCGGGTCCGGCGGCGCGGCCTCGGGCGCGGCCGGCGCAGCCAGGATCTGCGCCACGCCGGAGGCGCGCAGCACCTCGGCCACCAGCGCGGCGTCGATCTGCGGCCCCTCGCTGCGCATGGCGGCCTGCTCCAGCACGTTGCGCAGCTCGCGGATGTTGCCGCGCCATGGCTGCGCCGTCAGCAGCGCCAGCGCCTCGGGCGTGAGCTCGGGCGGCGGCGTGTCGCCGCGCTGCGCCATGTCCTCGCCCAGCAGCTCGACCAGCGCCGGGATGTCGCTGCGCCGCTCGCGCAGCGGCGGCACGCGGACCGGCAGCACGTTGAGCCGGTAGTAGAGGTCTTCGCGAAAACGCCCCTCGCGCACCAGCGCGGCCAGGTCGCGCGAGGTGGCGGCGATCACCCGCGCGTCGAAGGGCAGCAGGCGGTTCGAGCCCAGGGGCTCGATCTCGCCCTCCTGCAGCGCGCGCAGCAGCTTGGCCTGCAGGGCCTGGGGCATGTCGCCGATCTCGTCGAGGAACAGCGTGCCGCGGTCGGCCAGGCGGAACTTGCCCTCGCGCCCCTTGCGGTCGGCCCCGGTGTAGGCGCCCGGCGCCACGCCGAAGAACTCGGCCTCGAGCAGGGTGTCGGGCACGGCCGCGATGTTGACGCCGACGAAGGGGCCGCCAGCGCGCGAGGACGCGGCGTGGATGGCATGGGCCAGCAATTCCTTGCCGGTGCCGGTCTCGCCCAGCAGCAGCACCGGGCTGGAGGACTGGGCGGCGCGCCGCGCCTGGCGCTTGACCTCGACCGCGGCCGGGCTGCTGCCGACGAAGCTGGCAAAGGTGTAGCGCGACTGGCGCTGGCCGCCCTGCTGGCGCACGCGCTGGCTGGCCAGCTCGCGCCGCGCGTCGTCGAGGTCGCGCTGCAGCCGCGAGAACTTGGCGATCAGCGGCTGCAAATTGGTCTCGGGCTGGTCGAACAGCACGATGCCCAGGGCGCCTATCACCTGCCCGCTCTCGTCGCGCAGCGGAATGCGGCTGACCACGAAGGTGCCGGCGCGGTTGCTCAGCAGGTCGATCAGGATGGGCTTGCCGGTCTCCAGCACCTGGTGCATCTGGGTGTTCTGCACCACGGCCGACACCGGGTGGCCGACGAAATCCTCCTCGCGCGCGAAGCCCAGCGCGGGCAGGTAGCGCCGGTACTGGTCGTTGATCCAGACCACGCGCGCCTGCCGGTCCACCAGCAGCATGCCCTCGCTGGCGTTGGCGAACAGCTCGAACATCGAGCGCGCCGCCAGCGCCAGGATGCCCTGGCCGTCCAGCGGCAGGGTGGGCTCGAAGGCGTCGGATGCGGGCATGCCGCAATGGTAGCGGCTGCGCCCTACGCCCCCCGCGGCCTGCGGATCAGCTGGTTCTTCGCCTCCCACTGCGCGCCGGCGTCCAGCGGCGCCAGGTAGCGCAGCTCGCCGCCGCTTTGCACGGCGATGGGCACCCCGCCCTCGAACAGCAGCCGGTTGCCCGCCAGCCGCGGCACCTTGTCGCCGGGCGTGAGGATGCCGGCGAGGTTCAGGGGGTCGGCGGCAGAGATCGCCACGCGCTCGCTGCCCGCCGTCCTCGCGGTCTTGCGCAAGGCGGCGGCGGCCTCGGGCAGCGCGAACTGCTCGCCGGAGAAGCCGCTGACGAAGCGCCCGCCGCGCAGCTCGCCGCGCGCTTCGAGGCGCCGCAGCACGTAGTGCAGATCGCGCCAGGGCGGCAGGCCCTCCTCGCGCTCCAGCAACTTGCGGAACAGCACGCCGTAGCGGCGCAGCAGCACGCGCGCGATGTGCTCCACATGCGGATCGGCCAGCGCGCCGGGGGCTTGGGCCACGGCACGCGGGCGGCGCGTGAGCGACCAGCGGCCGGCGTCGTCGATCGCGTCGTGGCCGGGCCGCCTGCGGCGCAGGCGCTGGCGCAGCTCGGCGGGCATCACCAGCGCGCGCAGCCCGGCGAACGAGTCGCAGGTGACCAGGCCCTGCGCCACCAACTCGGCCAGCGCCTGCTCGACCTCGGTGCCCAGCAGGCGTGCGTCGTGCTGCAGGTCGGCGAAGAAGCTGGCGCCGTGCGTGCGCAAGGCCTCCAGCACCTCGCGCGCCTTGGCCGTCAACGGCGGCTCCTGGGCTGCGTCGCCGCCGACGCGCTGCCAGTGCGCCAGCGCGTCCCGCTCGCACAGCAGCACGGGCGTGCCGCGGATCGGCCCGGTCTTTCGAGCGGGTGGGTCGCCGGCCTCTCCCGGCCGCCACCAGACCACGCGGCCGGCCGCGCACAGCCGGTCCAGCATGGCCGGCGCGTAGTCCTTCACGCGCGCGAGCAGCAGGTCTTCCTCCCAGGCCGCGGCCGGCGCGGCGAAGCCTTCGAGCTGGCGCAGCACCTCGGCCAGGCCGCCCTCGCCTTGGCGGCGCTCGTCACCGTCGGTGCCGGCGAGCTGATGCCAGCGCAGCAGGAAGCGCATGAACTGCGCCGGCGCGACGGGCTGGACCTCGGCGCGCAGCCGGTCGCGCGTGTAGCGGTGCATGCGCGCCAGCAGGCGGCGGTCGCACCATTCGTCGCGGGCCTCGGCCGTGAAGGCGCCGCGCATCACGGCGCCCTCGGCTTCGAGCGCCAGCAGGCCGGGCAGCACGGCGTCGGCGTCCAGGCCGAGCGGCGCGCCAAGCTCCAAGGCGCTGGCCGGCCCCAGCAGCTCGAGCCGGCCGCGCAGGATCTCGCGCAGCGCGTCTTCGGGTGTGGGGAGCTCCTGGTAAACGGCCGCTATGGCCGGCGACAGCGCGGCGCCGGGGAGCGCGGCAAGGAATTCGTGCAGGCGCTCCGCGGCGACATACAGCGCGCGGCCGGAATGCGGCTGCAGCCGCGTCGCGCGGCGCTGCTGCGCAAGCACCTCGACGAGATCGGGGAAAACGGCTTCGTCGCTGGTCAGGAAGCCGTGCACGAGCAGCGCGTCGTGCAGCTCGTCGGCGCTGCCTATCTCCGGCCGGGCTTCCTCGCGCACCTGCGCGATCGCCTGCACATCGAGCCGGCCGAGGTCCGCCGCGGTGGCCACGTCCATCAGCGGCTGGAGGTGGACCGCCTTGGTGCGCCGCTCCTCGGCGGCGCCGTCGTCGAGGAAGGCATAGGGCCGCGCGTTGAGGATGGCGTGCGACAGCGGCGAGGGCGACGCCAGCTCGCAGGTGGTGACGCTCACCTCGCCGGCTTCGATGCGTGCCAGCAGGCGCAGGAAGCCGTCGACGTCCATGGTCTCGTGCAGGCAGTCGTGCAGCGTCTGCGCCACCAGCGGGTGGTCGGGGATCTCGCGCTCGCCGACCAGGTTCTCGGCGCAGGCGAGCTGGTCGGGGAAGACGACGGTGAGCAGGTCCTGCGCGTCGGCGCGCTGGAACTGCGGCGGCACGCGGCGGCCGCCGTTCATGCGCCGCACGGCCAGCGCCGCGGTGGCGTTCCAGCGCCAGCGCGTGCCGAACATCGGCGCGTCGAGCAGCGCCTGGATCAGCAACTCGCGCGCGCTGGCCGATTTGAGGTAGCCCTTCACCTCGTCCAGCGCGAAGCTGTGCGTGGGCCCCAGCGAGAGCACGATGCTGTCCTCGAGCGCGCTGGCCTGCAGCTCGAAGTTGAACTTGCGGCACATGCGCTTGCGCAGCGCCAGGCCCCAGGCCTTGTTGATGCGCGAGCCGTAGGGCGAATGGATCACCAGGTGCGTGTCGCCCACCTCGTCGAAGAAGCGCTCGAAGACGATGCGCCGCCGGCTGGGCAGCACGCCCAGCGCGGCCTTGGACGCGGCGAGGTAGAGCGTGAGCTGCTGCGCGGCCGCGGCCGGCAGTTGCAGCTCCTCGCGCAGCCAGCGCTCGCAGCCCTCGGTGCCGTCCCCCAGCAGCGCATCGGCCTGCTCGCACAGGCGCGACACCGCGTGGCAGAGCTCGTCGCTGCGCCCCAGGCTCTCGCCCAGCCAGAACGGCATGGTCGGCGGCTGGCCCTTGGCGTCCTCGACCAGCACCTTGCCGGTCTCGACCTTGACGATGCGGTAGGAGGTGTTGCCGAGCTGGAAGATGTCGCCGGGAATGCTCTCGAAGGCGAAGTCCTCGTTGAGGGTGCCGACGCGGTGCTCCTCGGGCAGCAGCACCACGTCGTAGTCGAACTGGTCGGGGATCACGCCGGCATTGGTGACGGCGGCGAGCCTGGCGCCGCGGCGCGCGCGCAGCACGCGGTTCACCGCGTCGTAATGCAGGTAGGCGCCGCGGCGGCCGCGCCGCGTGCTGTAGCCCTCGGCCAGCATCTGCACCACCTGCTCGAACTCGCGCAGCGTGAGCTCGCGGTAGGGCTGCGCGAGGCGGAAGCGCTCGTACAGCGCGTCGAGCACCCAATCTCGGCAGGCCGCCTCGGCGACGATCTGCTGCGCCAGCGCGTCCAGCGGCTTCTCGGGTGCATGGATGCGGTCGAGCTCGCCGCGCCGCACCGCGTCGAGCAGCGCCGCGCATTCCAGCAGGTCGTCCAGCGCCAGCGGGAACAAGCGGCCCTTCGGGATCGCGCCGATCGCATGGCCGGCGCGGCCCACGCGCTGCAGGAAGGCGTTCACCGCGCGCGGCGAGCCCAGCTGGCACACGAGGTCGACGTCGCCTATGTCTATGCCCAGCTCGAGCGAGCTGGTGGCCACCAGCGCCTTGAGCTCGCCGGCCTTGAGCCGCTGCTCGGCCTGGAGCCGGTGCTCGCGCGCCAGGCTGCCGTGGTGCGCGGTCACATGGGCCTCGCCGAGCCGCTTGGCCAGATGGCGCGCCACGCGCTCGGCGATGCGCCGCTGGTTGACGAAGATCAGCGTGGTGCGGTGCTGCTGGATCAGCTCGGCGAGCCGGTCGTACATCTCGGCCCAGACCTCGGTGGCCATCACCGCGGTCAGCGGCGAGCGCGGCACTTCCAGCGCGAGATCGCGCTCGCGCACATGGCCGGCGTCGACGATGGCCACGGGCTCGTCACGCTGCCCGACGAGAAAGCGCGCCATATCGTGGAGCGGCTTCACGGTGGCCGACAGGCCGATGCGCACCGGCGCGTGCCCGCACAGGGCCTCCAGTCGCTCCAGCGAGAGCATCAGGTGCGCGCCGCGCTTGGCTGCAGCCACCGCGTGCAGCTCGTCGACGATCACGCTCCTCACCGACTTGAGCATCTGGCGGCCGGCGTCCGAGGTGAGCAGGATGTACAGCGACTCCGGCGTGGTCACCAGGATGTGCGGCGGCGCGCGGCGCATGCGCTCGCGCTCGGCGGGCGGCGTGTCGCCGGTGCGCACGGCGTCGCGGATGCCCACGTCGGGCAGGCCCATCGCGACCAGCCCGGCGCGTATGCCGGCCAGCGGCTCCTGCAGGTTCTTGCGTATGTCGTTGGACAAGGCCTTGAGCGGCGACACGTAGAGCACGTGCACCTCGTCGGTCAGGCCCTGCGACAGGCCCTCCTGCACCAGCTCGTTGATCGCCGAGAGGAAGGCCGCGAGCGTCTTGCCGGAGCCGGTGGGCGCGGCGATCAGCGCATGGCGGCGCAGCGCGGTGTGGCGCCAAGCCTGGGCCTGGACCTCGGTGGGCTGGCCGAAGCGCGCCTTCAGCCAGCCGGAAACGGCGGGATGGAACAGCGCGGCGGCGGGCGGGGCCTGGGCGGCGTCGGGTGGCACAGGACCATTTTGGCAGCTTCGCCGGATAAGAGCCTGTTCACGATCTCTATGGGGCTGCGCGGGTTCTTTTCGGGATGGGATTCCCGCTTTGTTTGCTGCGCAGAGCAAGACGGACCCGCTTCGCAGGCTGCGCACCTCGCACCGCGGCAGGCAGTACCCGGCAGGGGCTCATACTGTGGCGGTCGGCGCTTGGCGCCGACTCCGCTGCGCTGAACGGCCTGGGGCCGGCGCGGCCGAACTCACTTCGCGCCCTGCGGGCGCTACGTTCAAACAGCGGCCGCGAGTCAGAAACGAAGCGCGCTGGAGCAGCGCGCCCGACCCCAGACCGCCCAGCGCAGCCGCCACAGAAATCGCCCCCACCGGGCACCGCCTGCCGCGGCAAAGTGACGAAGCGGCGCTCGTTGCCGTTGGCGCACCAACACGGCCTCTGCAAAGGCGTGCGCGGGCAGGTTGCAGCGCGCCTGCGAGGCGCCGAGAAGCGCAGCGACTGCGGCCGCGCGCGCAGCGCGCATCGTGATCTGACTCGTCGCAGTTGTTTGAGCGGAGTGAGCGCAGCGAACGCAGCGAGTTCTGCGACGGGCCGCGGGCGCGAGCATCGCAGGGGAGTCGCTGCACAGCAGCGACCGCATCGCTTGAAGCGCTGCGGCCTGCCCGCGCACGCCTTTGCCGCGAGGAACTGCGAGAGCCCTCCCCCGGCCCTCTCCCCCGCAGGCGCTTCCGCGTCAGCCCTGCAGGGCAGCCATGCGGCGCGCAGCCCAGTGCTTGCCCAGGCGCGGCAGCACCAGCACCGTGATCACGATGGACAGCAGCACGATGGATACGGGGCGATCGATGAACACGGTCCATTTGCCCTCGCCGATCGAGAGCGCATTGCGCATCTGCGCCTCGGCCAGCGGGCCCAGGATCATGCCGACCACCACCGGCGCCGTCGGGAAGTCGTAGCGGCGCATCAGCACGCCCAGCAGGCCGATGACGTAGAGCAGCACCAGGTCGAAGGCGCTCTGGCGCATGCCGTACACGCCCAGGGTCGCAAAGATCAGGATGCCGGCGTAGAGGTAGGCCTTCGGTATCCGCAGCAGCTTGACCCACAGGCCCACCAGCGGCAGGTTCAGGATCAGCAGCATCAGGTTGCCTATGAACATGGAGGCGATCAGCGCCCAGACCAGGGCGGCGTTCCTGTCGAACAGCTGCGGGCCGGGCTGTATGCCGTAGTTCTGGAACGCGCCCAGCATGATGGCCGTGGTGTTCGAGGTCGGGATGCCCAGCGTGAGCAGCGGGATCAGCGTGGCCGTGATGGCGGCGTTGTTGGCCGCCTCGGGACCGGCCACGCCCTCGATCGCGCCCGTGGTGCCGAACTCGTTCTTGTGCGCGGACAGCTTCTTCTCGGTGGCGTAGCTCAGGAAGGTCGGGATCTCGCTGCCGCCGGCCGGGATGGTGCCGAAGGGAATGCCGATGAAGGTCGCGCGCAGCCAGGCCGGCCAGGAGCGCCGCCACTCCTGCTTCGTCATGTGCACCTTGCTCATGCGGTTCTGCGTCTCCTGCACGCGCCCTTCGTAGAGCACGTGGTAGAGCGCCTCGCCCACGGCGAACAGGCCGACCGCGATCAGCACCACCTCAAGGCCGTCCATCAGCTCCGGCACGCCGCCGGTGTAGCGGGCCTGGCCAGAAATCTGGTCGATGCCGACCAAGCCCAGCGCCAGGCCGGCGAACAGCGCCGCCATGCCGCGCAGCGTGCTCTTGCCCAGCACCGCGCTCACGGTGGTGAAGGCCAGCACCATGAGCAGGAAATACTCGGGCGGCCCCAGGCGCACCGCGTAGTTGGCTACCAGCGGCGCGAAGAAGGAGACCACCACGGTGGCAATGGTGCCGGCCACGAAGGAGCCTATGGCCGCCGTCGCCAACGCCGCCCCGGCGCGGCCGCTCTTGGCCATCTTGTTGCCTTCCATGGCCGTGACCATGGAGCCGGACTCGCCCGGCGTGTTCAAGAGGATCGAGGTGGTCGAGCCGCCGTACATGGCGCCATAGTAGATGCCGGCGAAGAAGATCAGCGAGGCCGTGGGGTCGACCTTGGTGGTGATGGGCAGCAGCATGGCCACGGCCACCGCCGGGCCTATGCCGGGCAGCACGCCCACGGCCGTGCCGATGACGCAGCCGACGAAGGCCCACATGAGGTTCAGCGGCGTGGCCGCCGTGGCGAAGCCCGCGAGCAGGGAATTCAGGATGTCCATGTCGTGATCTCTTTAAACCTAGAAACGGCAGTTGGACGCGCCCGAGTGGGCCGTCATGGGGTGGGCTGGCAAGGCGCGACGATGCGGCTGGCTACTGCCAGCAAGGAGGAGCAACGCCGCCAGCGCGCCCCAGGGCGGCGCAATCGGGTGCGTAGCGCTCTCACCATGCAGGTGATGCGGTTCGTGGTCAAAAACGTCCATGGGCACGGGTACGTCCTGCGGGAAACAAGCGGTCAACTGCCGTTTCTAGGTTAAAGCCAGCCGGTGCCGGTGAGGCCGGGCAGGTTGATGGCCAGCAGCTGCGTGAACATCCAGTAGACGGGCGCCGCGATCAGGATGCCGATGGCGGCGTCGCGCACCCAGGCGCGCAGGCTCAGGTCCAGCCGCCCCTCGGAGCTCCTGAAGCCGCGCACGGCCAGCAGGAAGCACAGCGCGCAGCTCAGGATGAAGCCCAGCGTGGTGATCAGCGCGGCGTTGAGCAGCAGGCCGGCGCTCACCCAGGCGAAGCCGGGCCAGTGTCCGGTCTCGGCGCCCGATCCCTCCTCCAGCTCGCGAAAGCCGCCGCTGCGCGCTTCCCAGATCAGCCAGGCGCCACACAGCGCCATCACGGCGGCCACCAGCCAGGGCAGGAAATTGGGGCCGACGCCCGCGTAGCCGGCATCGGACGAGGTGGTCGCCGCGCCCCAGGCCAGCACGCCGGCCACGAGCAGCGTGCCGGCGCCGATCAGCGCCTGCGCGGCAGGCGAACGGGAGGAATGTTGTGTCATGGGATGCCCCGCGGGAGAAAAGCGATGCGGCCCGAGGGGCCGCCCCTTCCCGCTCGGCGGGAAGGGTTGGGAGGGGTTCAGCCGGTCAAGACTAAGGCAATGCGCGGGATGCTCAGATCATTCCGCTCTTTGCCATGGTGGCGCGCATGCTGGCGAACTCGTTGTCCACGAAGTTGCCGAACTCGTCGCCCGTCATGAAGGCCGGCGTCCAGCCGTTCTTCTCCAGCGCGTCCAGCCAGCTCTTGTGCTTGGTGGCCTTGACGATCATCTCGATCAGGTCCTTGCGCTGCGTCGCCGTGATGCCGGGCGCGCCGTACACGCCGCGCCAGTTGCCGATCTCGACGTTGATGCCCTGCTCCTTGAGCGTGGGAATGGCCACGCCCTTCAGGCGCGCGCCCGAGGTCACGGCGATGCCCTTCATCTTGCCGGTGGTGATGTATTCGGCGAACTCGCTGTAGCCGCTGCCGCCCACCGTGACGTTGCCGCCCAGGATGGCCGCGGTGGCCTCGCCGCCCCCGCGGAAGGCCACGTAGTTGATCTTGGCCGCATCGACGCCGACCTCGCGCGCGATCATGGCGGCCGCGATGTGCTCGGTGGAGCCGCGCGAGCCGCCGCCCCACTTCACGCTGCCGGGATCCTTCTTGAGCTGCTCGACCACCTCCTTCATGGATTTGAAGGGCGAGTTCGGCGGCAGCACGAAGACGTTGTACTCGCTGGTCAGGCGCGCCAGCGGCGTGGCCTGCGACAGGCTCACCGGCGGCTTGCCGGTGATGATGCCGCCGACCATGACGGCGCCCATCACCATCAGCGCGTTCGGGTCGCCCTTGCTGGCGTTGACGAACTGGGCCAGGCCGATCGCGCCGGCCGCGCCGCCCTTGTTGTCGTAGCTCACCGACGAGGCAGCACCGCTGTCCTGCAGCGCCTTGCCCAGGGCTCGACCGGTGGTGTCCCAGCCGCCGCCGGGATTGGCGGGGATCATCATCTTGAGGTTGGCGGCGGCCAGGGCCGGCAGCGGCAGCGCGCCGGCGGCCGCCAGCGCGGCCAGGGACTTGAGGAAGGTGTCACGACGCATGGCTTGTCTCCTGAACTTGTGGTTGCGATAGGGGGCGATGATGGGCCCTCAAGCTGTCAAACGGCTGTCCTGGACATCAGGGAAAGTGCTAATGTCAAGGGCCTGTTCGCAGGCCTTACCCATGAAACTGTTGCTTGTAGAAGACGATCCGACCATGCAGACCACGCTGCAGCGCAGCCTGTCGCGCCGCGGCATGGAGGTGGCGGCCTGCGGCGACGGCCACCAGGCCCTGCTCAAATGGCCGGCCTTCCAGCCCGATGTGGTGATGCTGGACCTGACCCTGCCCGGGCTGGACGGCCTGCAGGTGCTGCAGCAGGCGCGCGCCAGCGGCTGGAGCCAGCCGGTGCTGATCCTGACCGCGCGTGGCACCGTAGGCGACCGCATCATCGGCCTCAACACCGGTGCCGACGACTACCTGCCCAAGCCCTTCGACCTCGACGAACTCGAGGCGCGCGTGCGCGCCCTGGCGCGGCGCAGCGCCGCGCGCGCCGGCGCCACCGAGGCCCCCCTGCCCGCCACGACCGGCTTCGGCACGCTGCGCCTGGACCGCGACAGCGGCGCCGTCTATTGCCGCGACGAGGTGCTGGACCTGGCGCCGCGCGAGCTCGCGCTGCTGCAGGCGCTGCTGGCGCGGCCCGGCCAGGCCGTGGCCAAGGAGCGCCTGTTCGAGCTGGTGTTTCCCGGCGCGGCCGAGGTGCAGTACGAGGCCATCGAGGTCGTGGCCTACCGGCTGCGCAAGAAGCTGGCCCACACCGGCGTGGCCCTGGTCACGCTGCGCGGCCTGGGCTACCTGCTCAAGGTGGCGGCGTGAAGCCAGGCGCGCTAGCCGCAAGCCTGACGGCCCGGCTGCGCCCGCAGTCCCTCAGGCGCCAGCTGCTGCTGGGCATCCTGCTGCCGGTCGGCCTGGTGGTGGCCTTCAACACCTGGAGCCTGTACCGCCAGGCCCTGGCCGCGGCCAACACGGCCTACGACCGCACCCTGCTGGCCTCGGCCAAGACCATCAGCGAGCAGCTCGACGTGCAAGGCTACGACGAGCAGGCGCGCCTGCGCGCCCTGGTGCCCTATTCCGCGCTCGAAGCCTTCGAGGCCGACAACCAGAGCCGCATTTTCTACAAGGTCTCGAGCCCGAGCGGCGAGCCGGTGTCGGGCTTCGCCGACCTGCCGGCCTGGCGCGGCCGCATCCCGCAGCGCCCTGCCTATGCCGCGCTGGTCGACTTCTACGATGACCGTTACCGCGACCAGCCGGTGCGCGTGGCCGCCCTGCTGCAGCCCGTGGCCAGCGCCAACGGGCGCGGCATGGCCCTGATCCAGGTGGCCGAGACGCTGGAGCTGCGCCACACGCTGGCGCGCCAGCTGCTGCTCGACACGCTGTGGCGCCAGCTGCTGCTGGTGGCCGTGATCGCGGCCGTGGTGGTGCTGGTGGTGCAGCGCGCCACGCGGCCGGTGCGCGTGCTCTCGGCGCAGCTGCGCGCGCGCGCCGAGGGCGACCTCACGCCGATCGCCGCGCCCGACGCCCCGCGCGAGCTGCATCCGCTGATCGACGCGACCAACCAGGTCATGGGCCGGCTGGCCCACCTGCTGGAGCACCAGAAGCGCTTCGTGCGCGACGCCTCGCACCAGCTGCGCACGCCGCTGGCCGTGCTCAAGATCCAGGTGCAGTCGGCGCTGCGCGGCGACGTCGCGCCCACCCAGGCGCTGCAGGAAATCAACGGCACGGTGGACCGCGCCACCCTGCTGGCCAACCAGATGCTGGCCCTGGCCAAGGTCGAGCAGCTGCGCCAGCAAAGCGCCCCGACCGTGGCGGACCTGGCGGCCGCCGTGCGCGAGGTGGCGCTGGACCTGGCACCGCTGATGGCCGAGCGCGACATCGACTTCGACATCGAGACCGCGCCGGCCCCGGTGCTGGCGCACGATTGGATGCTGCGCGAGCTCGTTCGCAACCTGCTGCACAACGCGATCCGCCACACGCCCGAAGGCGCCCCGCTGTCGGTGCGCGTGAGCAGCGATGCGCAGCACGCGACGCTGACCATCAGCGACAGCGGCCCCGGTCTCGACGCGGATCTCGCGGGCCGGCTGTTCCAGCCGTTTTCCGCCGGCGACGTGCGCCATGGCTCGGGTCTGGGCCTGGCGATCTGCAGGGAGATCGCGGATGCGCTGCAAGGCCGCATCGCGCTCGACAACCGCATGAGCCAGGGCCGCTTGGCCGGGCTGGACGCGACGGTGCGACTACCGTTGGCACCGCAGGCGGCGTAGCATCGCTGCTGATGGATACACAGCGCATCGACAAATGGCTTTGGGCCGCGAGGTTTTACAAGACACGCTCGCTGGCCGCCGAGGAAATCGGCAAGGGCCGGGTGCAGGTCAACGGCCAGGACGCCAAGCCCTCGCGCGAGGTCCGGCCGGGTGACACCGTGACGCTGCGCCAGGGCCCGGTGCAGCGCAGCGTCGTCGTCAAGGGCCTGAGCGCCATGCGCGGCCCGGCCCCGGTGGCACAGCAGCTCTACGAGGAAACCGCGGACAGCCTCGCCGCGCGCGAGAAGGCGGCCGAGCAGCGCCGCTTGGCGCCCGAGCCGGCCCTGAGCCTGACCCAGGGGCGTCCAACCAAGCGCGAGCGGCGCGACCAGCAGCAGGCGCGCGAGTGGAACAGCCGCTGGAGCGCTTCGCTGGACGACTGAACGGCGCGCTCCCACTGCGCCCCCGCCCCCTCCCCGCGCCCGTAACCGGTGCATTGGCACCGCCATGGCGTGACCCATGACAAATTGGTTGCAAACGAAACAACAGGTAAATACCTCGGTAACAAACGTACAAGAATTCATCTGCACGCTGAAAATCGAAACCAAATCAGCGAGGACAGGGAGTGTTTTCGTGAAACAAGGTCAAATAAACGCCGATGATTACCAGGCGTTACCAGCCTCGTGGGCCGAGGCGGCATCGCCTATGGCGCCTCTGGCTTATGACGCGCCCTCCTGGACCACCCTGCTGTATCAGCAGCCGCAGGCTGCAAGGGCGCAGGCGCAGCGCTGGGTCGCCGACGCGCAGGCCGGCATGGAGCGGGTCAGCGCCCAGGGCCTGCTGGCCCAGGCCTTGGCCGCCTGCGGCGAACTCGAGCAGGCGCTGAGCACGGCGCGCCAGTGCGAGGAGCAGGCCAGCCGCGAGGCCGATGCCCAGCATGTCGTTGCCCAGTTGTTCCTCGCCGACATCCTGCGCCAGCTGGGCTGGCAGGAGGCCTGCCAGGCCATGCTGCGAGCGGCCTTCGAGCGGGCCAGACGCGAAGGCTTCGACGAGACCCTGCCGGACCTGCCCGAGATGATGGCGCGCCTGTGCAGCGAGGCCCTGGACGCCGGCGTCGAAATCGACTATGTCAAGCGCCTGATCCGCCTGCGGCAGCTGCGCCCCCACAAGGCCGACACGCCGCACTGGCCCTGGCCGGTCCGCATCTTCACGCTGGGCGGCTTCTACCTGGTCTGCGAGGACCAGCCGCTGGCCTTCAACGGCAAATCGCCGCGCAAGGCCCTGGACCTGCTGCAAGCCCTGATCGCCCAGGGCGGCCGCGAGGTGCACACCACGCGCCTGATGCAGACCGTGTGGCCCGACGAGAGCAGCAGCAACCTGCGCAACCTGTTCGACAACACCTTGCACCGGCTGCGCCGCCTGCTCGGCCACAACGAGGTCTTGCACCTGCACGACGCCAAGCTCACGCTCGATGCCGACCATTGCTGGGTCGACGCCTGGGCCTTCGAGCATCTGACGACGTCCAGGGTCCACGGCAGCGAGGACGGCAGCCGACGCGAGGACGCGTTCTCCGAGTCGGGCGCCCAGGCGGCGCTCAGGCTCTACCAGGGGCATTTCCTGCAGTCCGAGGCCGAGCAGCCCTGGTCCCTGCCCTACCGCGACCGCCTGCGCAACCGCTTCCAGCGCCTGGTGCGCGCCCTCGGTGCGCGCCTGGAGAGCGCCGGCCAATGGGAGGCCGCGATCGAGGTCTACGAGCGCGGCATAGAGATCGACAACCTGGCAGAGAGCTTCTACCAGCGCCTCATGTTCTGCCACCATCAGCGCGGCGAGCACGCCGAGTCGGTGCGCGTCTACCGCCGCTGCCGGGAGCTGCTGTCCATCGTCCTGGGCATCTCGCCCTCGGCCGCCACCGAGGAGATCCGCCGCGCCTGCGTCCAGAGCGCGAGCTGAGCCCCTGCGCCCCCATCCCGGGCGGCACAGTTTTTCCGATTTCTAAGCCATCGCTAGGTTGCCGCCAACTAGCATGGAATTGAATTTCTGCCGATAACGGACGGTCGCGTTTTGCGCGCGCGCGCCGCGGGAGGTCTCGTGCTCAAGCCAGCCGGGCCGGTGCCGCATGGCTGCGCGAGGCCCGCACCGCCGATGCCGCGCAGAGCATGGTTGCAGCACGGGCACCGCCCGTCGGAGGGCAATATGAATACTTCTGCGCACGGCATTTCTGCATCGCAACGGCCCCGCTTCATCCCTGCCGCGCTGCGTCCCAGCCGGCTGTGGTCCAGACTGAAGGAGAGCTACGCCCAGCGGCAAGAGGCCCAGGCCGCGCCGCCGCTCGCCGGCACGGCGCGGGGCCCGCTGTGGTGGCGCGAAGACGTCCAGGCCGCCGGTCAGCCCGGCGCCAACCAGGGCTTCGGCCTCGAAGCCATCGAGCCCAGGCTGCTGCTCTCGGCCGACATCAGCTACACCTACTCGGCCGGTGACGCCGTGAATTTCGACGATGGCGACCTCACGACCAACCACTACCGCCTCGTCATCGAAGACTCGGGCGGCGCGGACGTTCTGAAGCTGCTGGCCGAGAACGACTCCGAGCTCGCCTCCGGCACGCTGGCCTACGATGGCGTCAACAAGCTCACGTTGACCGGCATCGAGGGCATGGGCGACCGGCTGAGCATCGATTTCAGCGGCATCATTGGCCAGGACGCCGACCGGTACGCGATCCAGGTCCTGATGGACGGCCAGGGCGGCGTGCCCCTGGTCACCTCGGACCAGGTCGAGATCATCGGCGACGGCGGCTACGAGCTGGCCTCGTTCGACCTGCAGGCGCACGAGGAGATCGTCATCACCGGCGACGTGGTCGCGCAGGGCGACATCTCGCTCAAGACCTCGGCCCTGGACGACGAGGGCCTGCCGGAGGTCGACGGCCTGCTCTTCACCGCGGACGCGCTGATCACGATGAGCAGCGCCGGCGCCTGGCTGCAAAGCACGGCGGGCAACATCTCCCTGCTCGCCGAGTCGACCATCACCATCACCAACAGCGACTTCAGCCCGGGCTCGGTCAACATCGCCTTCGCCATCGGCCTGTCCAATGCCGCGGTCAACATCTCGAACGGCGTCATCAACTCCAGCGGCAACCTCAGCATCGAGGCCAAGTCGACCGTCACCTCGACCCTGTCGACGGTACCGGACGACGCCGAGGACGACGACGACCAGGTCGACGCTGCCGTGGCCAGCGCCATCCTGACCAGTTCGCCCGTGGTCACGATCGCCGGCGGCGACCTCGACGCCGGCGGCAACGCGACGATCAAGGCCACCAACACGGTGACTGCGAACACCACGGCCGACGGCCTGACCGGCGACATGGGCGGCACCGTGGCGTTCAACCTGTTCCTGGGCGGCACCTCGGTCAGCGTGAGCGGCGGCACGATAGACGCCGACGCGGTCAGCATCGAGGCCAAGAGCGAGCGCACGTCCACGGCCCTGGCCAAGGCGACGGTGGGCGGCGCGAACGACGGCGCCGGCACCAACAACGAATCGGAAAAGCGCCTGAACGATCCGAACAAGGACGGCAGCAACGCCGACAAGGCCAGCACCGGCGAAGGGGACGTGGGCTTCGCGGCGGCCGTCGCCGTCGCGGTGGTGACCGGCGACACGACGGCCAGCATCACGGGCGGCACGGTCACTGCAACGTCCGGCGACCTGGACCTGACGGCGAGCGGCAAGGTCATGGTGACGACGACTGCCGACGGCTCGACCAAGACCGACGGCGGCACCGCCGTGGGGGCCGCAGTGGCGATCAACGTGGTGACGCCCAACGTGAGCGCCACGCTCGGCGGCACGGCGAATGTCGACGCCACCGGCGATGTCAACGTCAAGGCACTCATCCCCGCCAGCAAGGTGGATGCGACCGCCACCTCCGGTGCCGGCGGCTCCAACCTGGGCGTGGCCGGCGCCCTCGCGCTGAATGTGGCGGTGCTCGACGCCTACGCGACCATCGCCGGCAATGTGCAGGCGAACGGCGCCGACATCCATCTGACGGCCCAGGCCACGACCGATGTCAAGGCGATTGCGAAGGCCAAGGTCGAGGGCGACGGAAGCACGACCGGCGTGGGCGCTTCGGTGGCGATCAACATTGCCGACCACGACACGCAGGCCAAGCTCGGCGACGGCGCCACCTTGAGCGGCGCGGACGAGCTCAGCCTCACGGCCAAGTCCGATCACGGCATACTCACCGAAGCCAAGGCCGGTGCCTCGGGGGGCGACACCAGCGTCGCCCCGGTGGTCGCGATCTCCATCGCCACGGTCGACACGCAGGCCGGCCTGGGCACGGGCGGCCTGCTGACCCTGGGCGGCAACCTGGCGGCCGACGCCCAGCATGTCGGCGAGGTCAGCACGCTCGCCGACGGCACGGCCCAGGGCGCCAGCGTGGCCGTGGGCGCGGCGATCGCCTTCGGCTACAGCAAGGACGACGTGGTGGCCACCACGCTGCGCGACGTCGCGGCCGCGAGCGGCGCCGTGTCCTTCACCTCGAGCTCGACCGGCCAGAACAACACCCGCGCCAAGGCGAGCGCCAGCGGCGCCAGCGACGACGGCGAAGACGCACAAGCCAAGGGCGACGGCAAGCGCACGGCGGGCAACCAGCGCGCATCGAACAGCGGCGCGTCGGGCTCCGGCAGCGCCAGCTCCAGCGAGGGCAAGGCCGAGACGCCGGGCAGCAGCGAGGGCTCGGGCGACGCGGTCGCGGTGGCCGCGGCGATCGCGATCAACATCGTGGACAGCGAGTCGCGCGCCGAGATCGGCGATGGCCGCACGATCACGGCCGGCGGCCTGCTGACACTGCGCGCCAGGAGCAACGTCGACGGCCAGGCGATCGCCGAGGGCACAGCGGTCGACGGCGGCAGCGTCGCGGTCGGCGCTGCGGTGGCGGTGAACACGGTCGACGTCGACAACGAGGCACGGCTGGGCGGCACGGCAACGGCGGATGGCGTGGTCGTCGAGGCGCTGATGGCCGAGCGCCGCGTCGACCTGGAGACCGGAACCATCCCCATTGTCGACACCGCGAAGGAAACCATCTTCCTCGGCGTCGGCCATGGCCTGGGCACGGGCCAGGCCGTCGAATACGACAACGGCGGCGGCGGCTCGATCGGCGGCCTGACGGACGGCACGACCTACTACGTGCGCGACCTCGGCGGCGGCAAGGTCGAGCTCTATGACACCCAGGCGCATGCCGAGGCCACGGGCAGCACCACCGGCCGCGTGAACCTGACGTCCTCCGGCTCGGGCGACAGCCACAAGCTCGACAAGCCGTTTCCGGCCGGCGAGGTCACGTTCGACCCCGACCCGAACTCGCTGCGCGTCGTCGAGGTCGGCGCCCACAGCGGACTGGAAACCGGCGACGAGGTGGTCTACCACAAGGGCGATGGCGCGGCGGTGGGCGGGCTCACCGACGGCAGCAGCTACTACGTGATCAAGCTGGACGACACGCGCATCCAGCTCGCGAGCTCGCGCGAGAATGCGCTCAAGGGCACGGCCATCGCGCTCAGCTCCGACGACGTGGGCGACGACGACTTCTTCACCGAGCTCACCCACACGGTGCGCGCGAGCGCCACCTCGGGTGCGGGCAGCGACGAGGTCGGTGTGGCCGGCTCGGTGGCCGTCAACCGCGGCGAAGTGCTGACCACGGCCCAGCTGGCGGGCGACGTCACGCTGGCCGACGGCAGCGACGGCGGCAGCACCATAGGCGCGCTCTCGGTGAGGGCCCACGCCACCACGCTCAACGACGCGAAGGCGGTGCCCGAAGGCGAAGGCGCCGTGGGGTCGAGCGTCGGGGTCGGCGGTTCGTTCGCGCTCAACCTGGTGTTCCACGACACCGCGGCCGAGATCATGGACGGCGCGGCCATCGGCGGTGCGCCCGCCGGCAGCGTGACGGTGGAGGCGGTGGGCCGCCACACCACGGAAACCGAGGCGCGCAACGGCGCCGGCGGCAGCACGGCGATCGGCGGCGCCGTGGCAGTGGTGATCAGCGAGGCCGACACCAAGGCACGCATAGGCACCAGCGGCACCGACCTCGTGACCGCGGGCGGCGCCAGCGTGACCAGCGAGCACACCCATGTGGTGCTCACCAAGGTCAGCTCGCAGGCCGCGGGCGACAGCGCCTCGGTCGGCGCCTCGGTCGGCGTCAACTACCTGGCCGACACCAACCTGGCCAACATCTCGCGCAACCTCGACGCCAACGGCGGCGGCGTCACGCTGCGCGGCGAGCTCACGCTCGCCAGCACGCTGGACGTGCACGCCAGCGCCTCGGGCGGCGACAACGACGATGGCGACGGCGACAAGGCCGACGCCAAGTCCAGCCAGAGCGCCAACAACACCTCGAGCGCCGGCGGCGGCCGCAACACCCAGTCGGCCTCCACCAACGCCGACAGCGCCAACGACAGCTCGAAGTCCGAGTCGGGCACGGGCAGTGCCGAGGGCGACAACGGCGGCGTCGGCATCGCCGCCTCGGTCGCCGTCAACGTGCTCACCGTGAGCAACGGCGCGACCATCACCAACGGCGCCGACGTGTCGGCCAGCGGCGCGGTGCTGGTCAGCGCCCAGGCCAGCGTCGACGGCAAGGCACAGTCGGACGCGACCTCGGTCAACCTCGGCGGCGACGTCAACATTGCGGCCGCGGTCAGCTTCAACTACGTGACGCTGGCCAACACGGCCAGCGTCGGCGCCGCCTCGGTCGTGGACGGCAACGGCGTCACGGTCGAGGCCGTGACCACGGGCAGCGACCGCAACGACTTCGTCGCCACCGCGTACGCGCTGGGCGGCAACAAGGGTGGCACGGCCGCGGTGGCGGGTGCGATCGCGATCAACGTGGTCGACGTCGACACCAAGGCGCTGGTCAGCGACGGCGCCAGCCTCAAGTCCACCGCCGACGTGACGGTGGCAGCCGAGCACAACATGGGCATGCAGTCCATCGCCGCCGCGGGCGCAGGCTCGGGCGACTTTGCCGTGGGCGCGGCCGTGGCGATCAACATCGTCGGCCTCGGCAGCGGCGGGGCCAACACCCTCGCGAGCATCGGCGACGCCGACGGCGACGACGCCGGCGCCACGGTCCAGGCCAACGGAGCCGTCAACGTCAGCGCCACGCACATGCTGGGCATGACGGGCGTGATCGACCTGCCGACGCCGATCAACGACGCCGGCATAGCCGACCCCAGCTTCAGCATAGGCTCGCTGGCCGTGTCGGCCGCGCTGGGTGCGGGCGGCTCGGCCGTCGCCGGCTCGGCGGGCATCAACGTGTTCAACACCACCACGCAGGCGCGCGTGGAACGCGGCACGGTGCTCGAAGGCTATCTCGGCGGCGACGCCAAGGCCGGCGCGCTGACGGTGACCGCCACCGACACGACGAACTGGAGTTCGGCGGCGGGCAGCGTGGGCATAGGCACCAGCGGCACCGGCATAGGCGCGGGCATCGATCTGGCGATCATCAGCAAGGACACCAAGGCCTATGTGGGCCGCAACGCCGACCTGGACCTGAGCGGCGCCGCCAACCTCACGGCAACCTCCAGCGAAACCCTGGTATCGGTCGCCGCGAATGCAGGCATAGGCAGCTCGGTCGGCATCGCGGGATCGGCCGCCGTGCAGGTGGTCAGTACGCACACCCGTGCTTATGTGGAAAACGCTTCCGGGGCGCTGACGGCCGCGGACATAGACGCCGGTTCGATGGCGCTGCTGGCCTCGAGCAGCTTCAAGACCACCATGGTCGGCGGCGCGGTGGGCGCAGCCGGCTCGGCCGGCATAGGCGCGGCGAACGCCACCCTGGTGCACAACGGCACGACCGAGGCCTACATCGGCGATTACGCCGCGGTCACCACGGCCGGCACGGTCTCGGTCACGGCCGACGCGAGCGAAGACGTGGTCTCGATCGCGGCCGGCATCGGTGTGGCCGGCGCCGTGGGCGTGGCCGGTTCGGCGGCCGTCAACGTGATCAACGAGAACACGACGGCCTATGTGGGCCATGACGCCAGCATCACCATCACCGGCGCTGGCCACGACCTGGAGGTCAGCGCGGACGACGACACCTGGGTGATCTCGGTCGCCGGCTCGCTGGCCGCCAGCGGGGTCGCGGCGGTCGGCGTGGGCGCCGACGTGGGCGTCTATACCAAGCACACCAATGCCTTCATCGACTCTGGCGTGACCGCCACGGTGGACGGCCACATCCTGGTTACCGCCGATTCGAGCGAGAACCTGATCTCGATCTCGGCCGGCGTGGGCGCCGCCATCGCCGGGGTGTCGGCCAATGCCGGCGTGCATGTGTTCGACCTGACCACGCGCGCCTTCATCGGCGACGACCCGGACGACCCCTCGGGCGCCGGCGCCGGCCATGTGCACGCCAAGGGCAGCCTGGTGGTGTCTGCCAACGACTACACCAACATCAACGAGATCGTCGGCGTGCTCAGCGCCGGCATGGTCGGCGTGGGCGCGGCCGCTGGCGTGAACGTGCTGACCAAGCACACCGAGGCCTTCATCGGCGAAGGCGCCAAGGTCACGGGCGACGGCGGCGGCACCGAGGTCTCGGTCAACACCGGGCGCATCAGCACCGGCAGCGACCTGGCCGCGCCGACCTTCGACGCCGGCAACCCGAGCGGCATTGGCATCGAGACCAACAGCGCCGGCACCGCGACCGCGGCAGCCAGCGGCGACCGCAGCGCGCTGCGCGCCTCCGGCCAGGTCAACACGCCCGACCTGGCGTCCATGGACCTGCACAACGACGGCAGCGGCGAAGAGGTGGACAACGACTCGCTCGATGGCCGGCGCACCACCTCGCTGGGCACGGACAACCATTTCCGCGGCGTCGGCGTCTCGGCCACCAACCGCGACGAAATCCGCACCTTCACCTTCAGCCTGGCGGCGGGCATCGTCGGCATCGCGGTCTCGGCCGGCGTCGACGTGGTCAGCGCGACCACCCGGGCCTATGTCGGCGACAGCGCCAAGGTCAACGAGAGCACGGCCGGTGCGAACGGCGCACAGTCGGTCCTGGTCGGCGCCGGAACAGACTTCTTCCACCTCGCGGTGGCGGGCACGCTCGCGGCCGGCGCGCTGGGCGTGGCGCCGGCGGTCGGCGTCAACATCGTCAGCAACACGACCGAGGCCCTGATCGGCGACTCGGCCACCGTGCAGGCGCTGGACGACATCTCGATCCAGGCGACCGCGCGCGAAGACCTGGTCATGATCGGCTTCGGCATCGCGGCCGGCGTGGTCGGCATCGGCGGTGCGGTCGACGTGCTGAGCATAGACAACATGACGACGGCGTCGATCGGCGACTCGACGGTCTTCGCCGGCGGCGACATCTTCGTCTCGGCGCTGGACGAGACAGAGGTGCTCGAGCTGTCGGGCGCGCTCGCCGGCGGCCTGGTCGGCATCGGCGGCTCGGTCGGCGTGATGCTGATCAGCAAGGACACCGAGGCGTCGGTTGACGGCAACGTCGACGCGCTCGGCGGCGGGTCAGACGCCATCGACGGCGTGCTGAACGGAGAGATCGGCTCCGGCGAGCCCTCCACCACCAGCGTGCACGGCCTTGTCGTGCAGGCGGAGTCGAGCGAGGACCTGCTGCACATCGTGGCCGCCGGCGCGGGCGGATTCGTCGGCGTATCAGGTGCGGTGGGACTGACCCTGGTCGAAGCGAACACCGAAGCCGTGGTCTACGGCGACGCGCGGATCAACACGCTGCACCAAGATTCGGCCAGCGGCAACCAGAGCGTCTACGTCAACGCGGCGGACGAGCTCGACATCACCACCTTCATCATCGGCATCGCCGGCGGCTTCGTCGGCGTCTCCGGTGCGGTCGACGTCGGCACGGTCAACAACAATACCAAGGCACTGGTCGAGAGCGGCGCGCAGGCGAGAGCCAAGGACGACATCGAGGTCAACGCGGTCGCGACCAAGGACATCTTGGGCTTCGATGCGAGCGGCTCGGGCGGCTTCGTCGGCGTGGGGGGCGCGGTCAGTGTCTGGTCGATCGGCACCCAGATCCAGAAGGGCACGCAGAACGCGGAAGGCGCCGACACCGGCAGCGCCGTCGACGGCGGCGGCGGCAAGATCGCGGACGAGGACGCGGCCGGGCAGGCCCAGGGCGGCACCGAGTCGGTGACCCAGAGCGGAAGCAACGGCAGCGACGGCGGCGGCATCGACAACTTCGATGGCGACGGCACCGGCAACGCCAACACCAACCAGAATCGCGTCAGCGCGGCGATGCAGTCCTCGGCGGCCAGCGTCGATGCTGCGACCCCGAGCAAGACCGACATCACTACCCGGCTGAACAGCGCGCCGACGCCGCCGGGAACCTCGGCGGTCGTGCAGGCGGGCGCCACCCTCACCTCAGGCGACGCGATCGGGGTCAAGGCGAACGAACTCGACAACATCACCATCGTCTCGGGCCAGTTCGCCGGTGGCGTGGTTGCCGCCGGCGCGTCGGTCGCGATCCTGAGCGTCGCCAACAACGTGGCTGCGCTCGCGGAAGGCACGCTGAGCGCAGGCGGCAACATCACCGTGGAGGCCGTGCTCGACTCGACCATCCACATGACCTCGCTCTCCGGCACGACCGGTTTCGTCGGCATCGGCGGCGCCGTCGCCGTGCTCAACGATTCGAGCCTCGTTCAGGCGAGCATCGGCAACGTGATCAAGGCCGGCAGCGTGACAGTCAGCGCGGTCGACCAGCGCGAGATACATCAGACCACCGCGCAGATGGGTGTGGGCGCCGCCGCGGCGGGTGCCTCCTACGCCCGCGCCGAAGTCACCGGCGGCGCGACCGCTCAGGTGATCGCGGGCGCGCTGATCGGCCAGACCGACAGCGTGGGAAGCCTCTCGGTATGGGCGGACTCGACGGTGGACGTGGACTCCTCGGTGACGGGCCTGAGCGCCGGCGCCGTGGGCATCACGGCCAACTTTGACTTCGTCAACGTGCATCCCACCGTCGAGGCGAAGATCGGGAACAATGCCCAGGTCACGACCACCGGCGCCATCGACATCAACGCCGACTCCCACCACGACGCCGAGGGCGAGGTCCTGGGCGTGGCAGTCAGCCTGGCCGGTGGTGCGGCGCTGAGCTGGAGCGACGTGCGGATCACGCCCATGGTGAGCAGCACCCTGGGCACGAACGCGAGCGCACGCTCGAACACCGCGGGCGCGAACTTCCGGGCCCGCCACAACGCCGGCGCGGGCGACGGCAACCGTTACGCCTACTCGCGTGCAATCGCAGCCAGCGGCTCGGCCGTGGCCTCGGGCGCCGGCGCGCGCGCGCTCGGCATTGACTCCGCCACGGTGACCGCGCAGGGCCTGGCCGGGTCCAGCGTGGCCTCGGCCGGCTCGTCGGGCTTCTGGGCCGAGAACACCGGCCATGCCGAGGGCTATGCCTCGGGCGGCGCCCTGGCCCTCGGCGGCTCCGTGGCCTTCATGAGCTCGACCATGGAGGCCAAGGGCTCGACCAGCGCCAGCTTCGCAGGCAGCGCGACCGACAGCGGTGGCTCGCCGAGCGACTTCAGCGTGTCGGCGATAGCCAACCGCACGGCCAAGGCCGAGGACTTCGTGATCTCGATCGCGGGCGTGTTCGGCGGCTCGGCAGCGGCGGCCAAGGCCGACGCCACGGGCAGCACCACCGCCACCCTGACCGGCGCGTCCAGCGTGGACATCGGCGGCCACCTGGACGTGACGGCCACCTCCACCAACCTCGCGACCGCGATGACCGAGGGCGGTGCCGGCGGCCTGCTCGGCGGCGTGGCCATCTTCCTGTCCGAGTCCTTCGCTGGCGGCAGCACCGAGGCCAAGATGGAAGACGGCGCCGAAGTGCTGGGCGCGGCCAACGTGGCGATCGAGTCGCTCGGTTCGAGCACGGGCGCGTCCAACACCACGGCCGGCACCGGCGGCTTCGTTTCCGCCGGCGGCGTGCAGGCGCTGGTGACGGTGAACCCGACGGTCAAGTCCTCGATCGGCGCCAATGCGACCCTGGACAACGTCACGGGCAGCGTGCGCGTGACCGCGACCTCGGCGCAGGCCGAGGGCGACGCGACCGCCGGCGCCTACGGCGGCGGCGTGGTCCAGATCGGCGTGGCCACCGCGACCGGCACCGTCACGCCGGTGGTCGAGGCCAAGATAGGCACCGGCACCACCATCGAAGCCGTGGGCGACGTGGTCGTCAGCGCCGTCCAGAACTACACGCCCGGCGGCGCGGAGTTCGGCGACACCTTCAACGCCGGCAACACCGGCGACAACGCGACGGACTACGGAAGCGACGTCATCTACTTCTTCGCCCACGGCCTGGCCACCGGCGACACCGTGGTCTACAACGCCAACGGCAACCCGGCCATCGCCACCACCGGCGGCGGCACCCTGGCCGACGGCGGCACGGGCCCCGGCCGCGAGTACAACGTCATCGTGCACGACGACAACACGCTGAGCCTGGGCAACGAGTTCCAGGCCGGCAACATCACCGCGCTGCAGCTCTTCATCCCCGACGGCGGCGTCACCCAGGGCGTGGATGGCAACCGGGACATGATCCGCTTCTCCATCCCGCACAACTTCCAGAACGGCGACGCGGTCCGCTACGACCACGAGGACGGCGACCCCTCGATCGGGATTGCCGAAGGCACCTACTACGTCCATGTGGTGGACGATTTCACGATCAAGCTCTTCACATCGCGGGCGGATGCGCTGAACGACGGCGAAGCCAGCTTCGGCGTGGGCAGCGTGACGGGCGACGACCGCATCGTACTCGCCGGCTTCAACGAGGGCGACCGCGTCACCTACCGCGATCCGGCGCCGGTGACGTTCCGTGCCAACGGCGTCGAGCGCTCGATCGATGGCTCCGGGGCATTCACCGGCTTCAACACGGGCGGAGGAGACGCCAACACCATCTACGTCGGCACCGACCTCAACAACGACGACGTGATCGAAGGCCACAGTTTCAGCACGGGCGACCGGGTGGTGTACCGCACGGATACGCCCGCCTTCGAGATCAACGGCCTGAACGACGGCCAGACCTACTACGTGATCGTGGTCGACGCCTACCGCATCCGCCTGTCGGAAACGCTGGATGGCACCAACCCCGACGACGACGACGGCGGCCCCCACATCGGTATCACGCCGGTGGGCATCTCGGGCAGCGGCACCGACGCCGACAACGACGCGAACCGCGCCCGGCACTGGCTGGTGCGGCCCTCGCTGGGCGTGCTGCAGGACGGCGTGACCTACGAGGTCATCAACAAGGGCGACGGCGGCGACCCCAACGACTTCCAGCTCGCGGTGGTCGGCACCAACGTGGCGCTGGACCTGGACGACAGCGAGCGCAGCGGCCTGTTCAGCCTGTCCAAGGCCGGCATCAACATCGCCGCGGGCTCGTCGAGCGACACCCACAGGCTGATCATCGACATGGCGAGCGGCTCGGGCCAGCACCTGCTGCTCGGCCCCGACGGGGTGTCACTGCGCACCCTGGCACCGCCGCCCGGGGACGGCCTGTCGGCGGTATCGGCGCAGGGCGGCGGTGGCGGCGTCATCGCCGGCGGCGACCCGGACTCCAAGATCATCGTGACCGCCACCGTGACCGCCCAGCTCAACGCCGCCTCGGTCAGCAGCGACGGCGACGTCGAGATCACGGCCGATTCCGACGCCAACATCTCCGCCTACGCCAAGAACACCGGCGGCGGCTTCGTCCAGGCCGGCAATACCGACGCGACCGCGATCTTCGCCTCGGAAACAGCCGCCTCGGTCGGCGGCGGCAGCGTCATCGAGGCCCGCGGCGATTTCGCCCTCGATGCGTTCAACTCGCTCACGGCCAAGTCCCATGCGCGCGCCGAAGGTGGCGGCTTCCTCGCCTTCGCCGATGCCGATTCCGACGTGATCTTCGACGACGGCAGCTACGACGGCACCAACCACAACGGCGGCACCACGGCGACCATAGGCGGCGGCGCCCAGATCCTGGCGCGCGGTGTGCGGGTCCACTCGGGCTACGACGACGTCAACATCAAGGTCACCGCCAGCACCGAGGCCGGCGGCTTCACCGGCACTTCCTCGGCCACCGCCCGGGAAGACGCCGATCTGGACGCCAAGATCGACGTTCAGGGCGGCGGCACCCTGGTGCATGGCCGCGAGGGGGTGGACCTGCGCGTGCTGCTCTCCGGCATCAGCCGCGTGGTCGACGCCGACGCGGTGTTCTACGGGCTCAGCGCGGGCGACCCCGACGAAGTGCGCAAGGGGTTCAACAGCGCCAGCATCAGCACCGGCGACGCGATGACCCTCATCGCCGCGCCGCGCATCACCGGCGACACCAGCCTCGACACCACGGACCTGACGCCCGTGCCCTCGCTCGCGCTGCTGGTCGAGATTGCGAACCCCGACTACACCAACGACGACGGCGACGCCGACAGCCGCAGCATCACCTGGAACTCCGATGTCGTGCTGCAAAGCGGGCCCAGCCCGACCCTGGTGGTCAACTCGGCCGGCCAGGTGGTCAAGGCGGTCAACGTCACGGTCGACGGCGGCAACGGCGTCGGCTACATGACCGGCGGCACCTTCACCGTGGACGACATCGTCAACGACGACCGCGGCCAGGCCCTGTTCAAGTCCAACGGCGGCGACGCCTCGATCTCGGAGACCGCCGCCGGATCGCCGCTGTTCACCTTCCGCGACACCTACCTCGAGGTGAACCTCACCAACGAGTCCGACCACAACATGCGGGTCAGCGACGTCTACGTGATCAACAAGACCGCCGTAACCACCGCGCACGAGGTCTTCATCCGCGTGGCGACAGACTCGGCCTTCCAGCTCGACGTCACGCACGACTTCAAGCCCACGACGATCACGGTGGAGAACACCGAGCTCGGCAGCGCAGACCCCTACATCGAGTTCATCGGCGAGGTCGACAACCCGATCGGCATCACCCTGATCCACAACGTGTCGGGCGACATCTGGTCCTCCGGCGCCGGCGTGGTGCGCACCGACAGCTTCGAGATCGTCGCCGAGCAGGGCAGCGTGGGCTACGACGACAGCCACCGCCTCAAGCTCGAGATCGTCGAGAGCAACGACGGCCCGACCGGGGACAACCGCTTCCGCCGCATCGACGCCGGCACCGACATCTACCTCGAGCAGCGCGGCCTGCAGCGCCGCGCCCTGGCCGGTGGCGAGACCGCCGACAGCGGCTTCGTCACCGACGTGGACCGCCTGAGCGCCGGGCGCGACGTCAATCTGCTGCTGCGCCACGGCACCGACCAGACCACCCCCTCCTCGGTCGACTACCAGATCGAGGTCGACCAGGGCAACGGCGCACCGGGCACCAACATCCCGGGCACCGTGAGCGTCTTGGGCCCCACGCCCTCGGTGGTCGACACGGTGCGCACGCATTTCCGCTCCACCGGCGAGCCGGGCAGCGTGGCCCAGCTGTTCCCGCTCGGCGTGTTCGGCACCGGCAGCGGCGACACCAACGTCACCTATGCCTACGGCGTTGCGGGCGACGCCGACAAGCGCATCATCGCGGGCCGCGACATCGACGTCACGGCGCCGACCAGCGGCGCCCTGGTGCACGTGGAGTCCTTCACCGAGATCCTGGACCTCGGCAACATCGACATCATCTCCAACGGCGACATCACGGTGACCGAGGTGCAGGGCGACCTGCGGGTCGGCCGCATCGCCTCGGTGGGACGCGACGTGTTCCTGAACTCGCCGCGGCGCATCCTAGACGCGATCAGCGGCACGGCCAACACCGGCGATGCCGGCCCTGGCGTGGACGCCGACGTCACCGGCCGCCACATCACCATGACCGCGGGCGACAACGGCATCGGCGGCATGGAGGGCGTGGGCGGCATAGGCACGCGCGACAACTTCCTGGAGGTCAATGTCGACATCCTGCAGGGCGGCGGCGGCATCGTCGGCTCGCTGCAGGCCTACGACACGGCCGCCGGTCTGGGCAACACCTTCGGCATCTACCTGACCGAAGTGAAGCGCGCCGGCGATGTGCTGACGGCGCTGGGCGGCGTCGCCGAGGCGGACGGCAGCAACGCGCTGCAGGTGCACACCGTGCACACGGTCGGCGACGCCTCGCTGGCCACGACCAGCGGCAGCGTGCGCGACGCGCGCGCCAACGGCGTGGGCGATGCCGCGGCCGACGTGATCGCCAACTCGGTCGACATCTTCGCCAACGGCGGTTCGATCGGCGATGTGGCCGGCTTCGGCGCAGCGCATCCCTCGCTGTCCAACGACCTGGACATCGATTCGCAGAAATACGCCACCGGCGATGTCGGCCTGCGCGCCACCGACAGCATCTACCTGACCGAGACCGACTCCGCAGGCGCCCCCGGCGTCACCGTGCCGGCCGTGCAGAACGGGGATCCGCAGGCCCAGGACGTGACCGGCTACGGCCTGCACCTGGTGCTGGCCCAGACCAGCAGCGGCGACATCCGGCTGACGGTGCGCGAAAGCGCCGACCTGGACGAGGACCTGATCCTGAACGTGCAGGGCGGCGTCCGCTTCCTCGAGAATGTGCTCGAGAACGTCGGCGATGCGACCGACTACGAGATCGCCTCCGCCGGCTGGGTCGAGCTGCGCATAGGCGACGACCTGGTCGACGAGCAGGGCCCCGGCCTGCCCACCAGCACCCTGGGCAACTCGGTCGTGCAGGCCGGCGAGTGGATAGACATCTTCCTCGACGACGTCAACCTCGATGCCGGCTTCGGTGCCCATACGACCTTCACGGGCACCTACCGCCCCGGCACACTGGCGGGCAGCGACGCCGCGCACCCCAACATCGTGCGCATCTTCGGCCACACCGACGTCGACCAGATCAGCTTCGACGAGGCCGACCTGGACGGCAAGACCGAGGTCTACGGCAGCGAGGATACGGACGCTGGCGGCGACGACGGCGAAGACCGTTTCGTCGTCAACCGGCTGCTGAGCATGGACGTCGCGGCGGGCCACACGCTCACGCTGGACGGCCAGGCCGACACCGACTACTACACCATCTACACCACGGGCAGCCAGGCCAACGTGGAGGACCGCCGCAACTACGTGCTCAACCTGCTGGACACGGGCGCGCCCACGGACGGCGTGGACGAGGCCTTCGTCTACGGCATCGAATCCAGCCTGAACGGCTACGTTTCCGAAGAACCGGGGGCGGCCAAGCAGCCGGCCGACGACATCTTCCTGCTGCGTGCCGCGCAATACATCCCCTCGCTGCAGCCGGGCGACGGCGGCACGGAAGACGCGGACAATCCGGCGTTCATCGCACTGCTGCACGGCGATCTGACCCTGCACCGCGACCTGGATCCGGACAACGCGCCGACCGAGGTGCAGCGCATCAACTACGACGCCGCGCTCAACGGCCGCATCAATGTCTACGGCCTCTCGGGCAACGACTACTTCGCCTCCGACGACACCAGCGCCATCGTCCAGCTCGATGGCGGTGTCGGCTTCGACACCTTCCAGATCGGCCAGATCTTCGGCTCGCAGCGCGACGGCGACCCTGGCACCCTCGACCCGGTGGAAGCGGCGGCGCCCGAGTTCGGCGGCGAGCTCGCACCCGAGGACATGTTCCCGCGCCTGCTGGCCACCACGCGCGGCTGGCTGAGCCCCGGCACCGGCGCGCCCATGGTGGTCAACGGCGGCACCGGCAACGACGAGTTCATCGTCTACTCAAACCAGGCGGAGCTGCGGCTGGAGGGCGACGACGACAACGACCTGTTCATCGTGCGGGCCTTCGCCCTGGCCGCCGTCGTGGACACCGACGCGAACAGCGACGGCGTACTCGATGCGCTCGACATCGACGACCCCTACGGCATCGACACCAACGGCAATGGTTACGCGGACGCGGGCGACGAGTCGCTCGATCCGCTGCGGCCGTTGATCCTCGACCCGCTGCACCGGCGTGTGGACAACAACGGCGACGGCGTCTTCAACGCCGCCGACGCCCACACCACGACCGACACCAACGGCGACGGCCGCATCGACCTGGGTGACGGCCCCAACCACTGGCAGGACGACAAGATCGTGCTGGACCTGGTCGATGGCAAGTGGGTCGCGCGGCCCATCATCGGCCTGGGCTTCTCGACCGGCCGTCCGCTGGACATCCGCGCCGGTGGCGGAGAGGACGAGGTCCAGTACAACGTCAATGCGCCGGTCTCGGTGGACGGTGGCACGGGCTTCGACAAGCTGGTGATACTCGCGACCGAGTTCGCCGACGACATCGCCATCACGGAAAAGGGCATCTTCGGCGCCGGCCTCAACGTGCGCTACACCACGGTGGAAGTGGTGGAGGTGGACGGCCTGGAAGGCGACGACGAGTTCTTCGTGCAGTCCACCGCCTTCGGCGTCGCCTATCGGGTGATCGGCGGACTGGGCTCGGACGTGATCAACGTGGCCAGCGACGTCACCGAGGACATCGTCACCCGCGAGCTGGAAGGCGCCAGCGGCGCGATCGACCACCTGGTCCGTTCGGAGGACGCCGAGTACGACAGCCTGCCGGTCGACGGCCTCGACTACAACGTGGCAACCGCCACCGAGGGCCTGGTGGTGATCAACGAGAGCGGCAGCGGCACCACCGTCACCGAAGGCGGCGCCTACCTGCTGGCCGGAACCCGGCTGTCCCTGGACAGCTACACCGTGCACCTCTCGCGGCCCCTGCTGGCCGGCGAAGTGGTCTACGTCACCGTCTCCGCCGCGCGTTCGCCGCAGGAGGAAGCCGACGACATCCTGAACAACCCGGCGCCGCTGACCGACGGCGCAGGCGACACCCTGTGGCTTCGCACGGTGCCGCCCGGCGTGGACCCGATGCAGGACTTCCGCCGCCACTACCTGATCGACGGCGTGCTGCACCACGAGCCCTCGCGCGCCGTGGTCCTGCGCTTCGACCAGTTCAACTACAACACGCCACAGACCGTGCACCTGTACGCGGTGGACGACACCCGCTCCGAGGGCGACCGCGTGGTGGTGACACAGCACAGCGTCATCTCCAATGCAGCGGACTACGACGGCGTCGCGGTCCGCAACGTCGAGGTCAAGCTGCGCGACAACGACACGCCCGGCATCTACGTCACCGAGGTCCAGCCCGGCTCCTCCACGGAGGACGGCCGCACGCTGGTGATCGAGGGCACGACCACCACGCAGCTGCGTGATGAGATCCTGGTCGAACTGGCGCGCGCGCCGGACGCCGGCGACCTCATCGTGACCGAGCTGCTGCTGGACCCCGACAGCGCCCAGCAGGTGTTCCTGAGCAACGACCTCGATCCGCGGCTCAAGGTCGTCACCTCCGGCAGCCAGACACGCTACTTCATCGAGTTCGACGACGGCAACTGGGACGATGCGGTGCGCGTGGCCATCCAGGCCTTCGACGACGACGGCCGCGAGGACCCGGGAACGGCGGTCATCAAGTTCGTGCAGCACAAGACCGGCTTCACCTTCGGCAGCTACAGCGCGGCACCGGTGGACGCCGACGGCGACTATGTGTTCCCGAACCTGCGCTCGGGCACCGGCCTGCTCGACATCGAGGTGATCGACAACGAAAGCGCCGGCGTGGTGGCCCTGGAGACCGGCAACAACACCCAGCTGGTGGTGGACAACCTGGACACGGTGCTGGACGAATCGCAGACCGACACCTACCTGATGCGGCTGACCAAGCAGCCGACCGACGATGTCAAGGTGGCGATCCTCACCGACGGCCTGGCCGACGTGGTCAGCGTCAGCGGCGGGGGCTTCACCATCGAGGAGATCGGCGGCTACCAGGCGGCGACCATGTTCAGCGGCACGATCAACATCGCCGGCGCCACCATCACCCGTGGCGAGGGCTCGGACCTGGGCAGCTTCCTGGAGGAAGGCTTCGAGGTCGGCCAGCTGGTGCGGCTCACGCTCACCACCGATGGCGGCATCAGCTTCACCGCCTACGACACCGAGACCGACGGCGTGACGCCGCTGCGCATCGCAGCGCTGAGCGCCAGTACGATCACGCTCTCCGACAGCCTCGCCACTGTGGCCGACGGCGCCTACGAGCTGTCCCGCATCGCCAAGCTGTCCTCGCAGGGCGTCTTTACGGGCGAAGTGGTCTTCACGGTCGGCGTCGACCCGGACTCCGGAGACCCGATCTACCGCATGACCCGCGTCTACGTGGGCGACAACTGGGAACAGGACGGCTGGCTGGCCGACGGCTTCCTCGAGGGGCAGATGATCCGCATCGACAGCGGCGCCAACGCGGGCGACTACAAGATCGCGATCATCCGTGGCGACAACAAGACCAAGGACACCACGATAGAGCTGACGCTCGAGACCCCCATCGTCGCGGCGGGCGCCGCCACGGTCACGGTGACGCGCCTGGCGGCCGTGGTGACCTTCACCGACACCGACTGGTACCAGCAGCGCAGCATCGAGCTGGAAGCCGACCCCTTCTACGAAGTCCCGCTGACGCGCGATGGCGTGAAGGTCTTCCCGGCCTCCACGCACCTGCTGTCCAAGCTGCGCGGCCCGCTGGCCGTCGAGGGCGGCCCGACCAGCGCCGACCGTTCGCTGCAGAACGGCCTGAAGCTGCCCGGCGAAACGGATGCGCCGCTGATCCAGATCGGCCCGCAGCCGCCGGAAGGCCGCGCCATCGACGTGCTCAACATGTTCAACGACGCGAGCGTCGCGGATCTGGGCGGCACGCTGACCTCCACCTCGCTGCAGGGCTTCGGCATGGCCAAGGACCTGGCCTTCGGCAGCAGCTTCTTTGGCGAGCCCGCCACCTTCCCCGGCGGCATCAGCTTCGGCACCATTGCCTTCGTCGACGGCCAGTTCGTCACCGACGGCGCCCGCAGCACGGTGGAGGTGGTCAACTTCCTCGGCGGGGCAGGCAACGACCGCCTGGACATCGAGAGCACGCTGATCCCGGACGTGCCGGTGTCGGCCACCGGCACGATGAGCATCGCCGATGACGCGGGCGAGTTCGTGTTGAGCAAGGCGGGGGTCGACTGGCGTGCCGTCGGCTTCCTGCCAGACCAGATCGTCTCGGTCTACGAGGTCGACCCCGTGACCTTCGCCAAGGGCGCCCTGATCGGCAGCTTCCAGGTGACGGCGATCACCGACGACAACCCGCTCGACACCTTCGACAACACGCGGCTGCACCTGGTGCAGCTGTCGGGCACGGCCCTGACGCTGGGCAACGACCTGATCCGCCTGGAGGCGGCCGACACCCCGGTCACGACCACCGTCGAAGCCAGCTACGCGGGCACGACCGACATCGCCGGCAGCGACCAGAACGAGGCCGGCGGCACCATCACCCGCGCCAGCGGAAGCTGGATCGACGATGGCTTCGAGAAGGGCCAACTTCTGCTGATCGACGGCCTGGCGGGCAACTGGCGCATCACCGGCATCAGCGGCACGGTGCTGACCGTGCGCGGCAACCCGCTGCCCAATGAGACCAGCACGCGCACGCTGTCGGTGGCCGGACTGCACGGAGGCCTGACCGTGGTGCACGGCGGCGGCAACTTCGCCCTGGAGCTCGACCCGCGCATCAACATCGGCGCAGACTTCCTCGAGCGGCGCGACGGCCACGCCTGGGCGGAGGGCGGCTACGCGGTCGGCCAGTTCATCACCATCGAAGGCCTGTCCGGCGTCTGGCAGATCGCGGGCTTCGAGGACGTCGCGCTGGCCGACCTGAACGACGACGTGGCCTCGCACCCATGGGAGGACGCCGGCGTCGGCGGCCGCATGGTGCTGGTGGGCGCAGACATCGCGCCGGTCTCCGACTTGAAGCTGCAGGTGTCTGTGGTCGACCCGTACAAGGCGGAAGCCAGCGGCGCGATGAGCATCGCGACCAGCACCGCGGGCTTCAGCACCATCACCCGCGGCAGCGGCGACTGGCTGGCCGATGGCTTCTACGCAGGCCAGGTGGTCTATGTCTCCGGCCTGGCGGGCGGCTTCACCGTCTCCGGCCTGACGGCCACGACCATGACGCTGCAGAACCTGGCGCTCACGCCGCAGACCGGCACGCTGCAGGTGTTCGGCTACGACCTGCGCGACGCGGGCGTGCGCGCGGCGGGCGAGGTGCGCATGGGCGGCGACCACATCGTGCTCACCGGCGGCGCCGGCCCCGATTCGCCGCTCGTGGTGTATGGCGACACCTCGCAGGACGGCGTGTGGTACAGCGGCTCCAGCTCGAACGTGCTCGGCTACGAGTTCGGCGAGAAGCCCTTCGATGCCTTCACCCACCTGCCCGACGGCGAGAACGAGGACGACGAGTGGGTGTTCCCGCTGGGCGACCCGTTCGATCACGCCGGCAACGACATCATCGACGCCAGCGCGCTGTTCGCCGGCCTCGCGCCGGACAACCTGCCCTCCGTGGGCTTCACGGCCTACGGCGGCGCCGGCAACGACCTGATCTACGGCAGCCAGGCCGGCGACCATCTGGCCGGCGGCTCGGGCGACGACACCATCCTGGGCCTGCGCGGCGTCGACCACATCTATGGCGACTCCGGCGTGAACGTGAACATCCTGACCCGCGCGCTGACCATCAGCACGCAGGACCAGGCGCCGCTGCCGACGCTGGACCCGCTGAACACCAGCTTCCTGGACACCGGCATCACCATCAAGCCCTTCGCATCGCTGGTGCGAGACACCATGGAGGCGGGCCGAGACCTCATCTACGGCGACGGTCCGGGCACGGTGACGACAGGCGGCGCGCCGCAGTATGCCTACGACGACATCATCTTCGGCGACCACGGCTTCGTGCAGCAGAACACGGCCGATCCCAACCTGCCCAACCCGCTGCTGCAGAAGATCCAGACCACGCTGCTGGACTCGGTGCTGCAGATCGGCTCGGCCGACCTGCAGAACGGCAACGACGACGTGATCTTCGGCAACCTGGGCCGCGACATCATCGTCGCGGGCGCCGGCCACGACATGGCGGACGGCGACGAGGCCGACGACCTGGTGTTCGGCGACAACGTGACGGCGCTCACGCGCATGGGCGGCGCCGACGGCAACGTCTTCGACGACACCGAGAGCCTGCGCTTCCAGACCCTGGGCGGCACCCTGCTCTACAGCCGCACCGACCAGCCGGTGCCGGCCGGCTTCGACGCCGTAACCGGTGACAACAGCGGTGTGTTGCTGGTGGACGGGGTAGCGCGGAAGTACCGCGACCCGGACGGCGCGCCCTGGTGGGCCGAGTACACGGTGGACTACGCCGCGCTGCACACCGTGGCCTTCGACCGCGGCCACGCCGGCAAGGGCAGCTTCGGCAACGACTACCTGGCCGGCAGCGAGAACCACGACCTGCTGTTCGGCCAGCTCGGCAACGACGTGATCCAGGGCGACGGCGGCATCGAGGACGCATTCGCCGCGACCTCGCACGCCGGCGCCTCGCGCACGCCCGGCGGCCCGACCGACCCGGTGGGCCCGCTGAGCGTGATCGCCTCCTACGAGGCCGGCACCGACGGCCAGGACTACATCGAGGGTGGCGGCGGCAACGACGTGGTCTTCGGCGGCCTGGGCCAGGACGACATCGTCGGCGGCAGCTCGAGCCTGTTCGGCCTGACCAACACCGGCGTGAACCTTGTCAACGATGCCGAGCTGCACCAGCGCCCCGACGGCGACGACATCATCTTCGGCGGCGCCGGCACCAACACCGCGCGCAACGACATCGGCGATGCCACGATCACCAGCCCCGACGCCAACACGCAGAACCTCATCACCACCACGGCCACCGGCCATGCCGACGACGCCGACGCCATCGTGGGCGACAACGGCAACATCGTGCGCATCGTGGGCACCAACGGCGACGACTTGATCGACAACATCTCGCCCCAGCTCTACCTCACGTTCAACTACGACAATTACGGCCCGGTCAAGATCGTCGTGCGCGGCGTCAGCCACCTCGACTACACGCCGGGCGGCCCGGACTTCCGGCCCGACCTGTTCGGCACGAATGCGGCCGGCTACTACGCGGTGAACGGCCTGGCCTCGCGCATCGACATCGGCGGGCGCGACGAGGTGCATGGCGAAGCCGGCGACGACACCGTCTACCTTGGCGCCGGCCACGACATCGCCTTCGGCGACGGCCAGGACGACGACATCATCGGCGGCTGGGGCAACGACTGGATCTCGGGCGGCACCGGCCAGGACGGCGTGATCGGCGACGACGGCCGCATCTTCACCAGCCGCAACACGGCCGGCGACATCTCTCAGTTCGCCGAGCCGCTCTACGCGATCAGCTACCTGCTCGCCACCGACCCCGATCCCAAGCACCCGCAGGTGATCCACGGCAACGTGATCGACGAGTTCGTCTACACCCCGGGACAGGTGCAGACCGCCGTGCTCAACCCGAACCAGGCGCTGAAGAAGACCGTGGACATCACGCCGTTCAACCTCAGGCCCAATACCGCAGGCGCCGACGACCCGCTGTTCGACGCCAACAGCGTGGACGACGTGATCTTCGGCGGCCTGGGCGACGACTTCCTGCACGGCGGATCGGGCGACGACGCGATGGCCGGCGGCGAAGCCCTGGGCGAGTCCTACATCCAGCTCGACCCGGCCAACGTGGCCAACCCCGGCCTGGTGCGCACCGACTTCTACCGGCCCTGGAACCCGGGCGACATCCTGCATTTCGGCGCCGACACCAACCCCTGGCATGTCAACAACCATGTGGTCAGCCGGCTCGGCGAGTTCCTGCTCTACAACGAGTACGACCCGCGGCGCGAGATCCTGTTCCAAGACAACGGCCAAGTCTGGAGCAGTGGTACCGCACCGACCAAGCAGTTCTTCCTCAACCAGGTGTCCGACGAAGGCGTATCGATCTACGGGGCCACGAGCTTCTCGCCCAACGGCACCCCGCTGACGTTCGCCTTCAAGAACACCGACGGCAACGACGTGATGTTCGGCGACCTGGGCAACGACTGGATGGTCGGTGGCACCGGGCGCGACAACCTCTACGGCGGCTGGGGCAACGACCTCATGAACGCCGACGACGTGCTCACCACCAACGGCGGCCTCAACGACAGCACCGACAGCCACCCGGTCTACGAGGACCGCGTGTTCGGCGGCGCCGGGCTCGACATCCTGATCGGCAACACCGGCGGCGACCGGCTGATCGACTGGGTCGGCGAATGGAACAGCTACATCGTTCCCTTCGCGCCCTTCGGCATCAACACCGTGAGCCGCCAGGTCGAGCCGCAGCTGCCCGAGTTCCTCTACGCGCTCTCGGCCAGCGACGGCGCCGACCCCACGCGCGACAGCGACACCGGCAACAGCGCCCTGCGCAACGGCGAGCCCGACGGCGAGCTGGGCCTGATCGTGCAAAGTGACCATGGCCTGTGGCAGGACCAGACCGGCGGCCCCACCGACCCGCAGCCGGGCAACATCCCGGGCGGCTCGCGCGACGTGCTGCGCTCGGCCGACTTCAACGACGGCAGCACCAGCGGCTTCGCGGTCGACAGCGGCGTGTTCCAGGTGAGCAAGGGGGCGCTCAGCGTCTCGGCCGCCTCGCAGGGCAAAGATGCGGCGGCCGTGCTCTACCTCGACCAGTACCTGCCCGGGTACTACGAGGTCTCGGCATCGGTCAAGGCCGACAAGCCCACGGCCGGCTGGAAGGCCAACGCCTACGTGATCTTCGACTACTTCTCGCCCACCGACTTCAAGTTCGCCGGCATCAACGTGTCGACCAACAAGATCGAGATGGGCCACCGCACGGCCACGGGCTGGGTGGTCGACGTGCAGTCCACCGCCCCGGTGCAGGTCAAGCCCGGCGTGTTCTACCAGGTGCTGGTGGCCGTCAACGGCAGCAACGTGAGCGTGGTGGTCGACAACAAGACCTACTTCAGCCACAGCTTCACGCCGCGCATGATCGACGGCGTCGCCTACGGGCTCAACAAGGGCCTGGTGGGCGTGGGCTCGGACAACTCGCGCGGCGTGTTCGACAACGTGGCGGTGCGCGTGCTGCCGCCGCAGATCACCTTCCAGCACACCGAGCGCTTCGACGCCGGCCCCGGCCCGCTGTTCGATGGCGAGACCAGCGGCAGCTGGACCGTCAGCGCCGGCCGCTACCTCGGCGCGCCGCTGGCCGGCGAGACGCTGGCCGTCAGCCTGATCGACCTGGGCGTGGACGGCCTGCAGGCGGGCTCCATGCTCGACCTGTCGGCGACGCTCAACACCCAGGGTCGCGCGGGCTTCGTGTTCGACCGCTACGGCCCGGACGACTTCAAGTTCGTCGCCATCGACGCCGCGACCGACCAGATCCTGATTGGCCACCGCACGGCGCGCGGCGGCTGGGCCATAGACGCCGTGGTCTCGCGCACCATAAACGCGGGCAGCGACTACACCCTGGCCATCTCGCTCCGCGGCTCCAGCGTCAGCGTCAGCCTGAACGGCCAGCTCGCGCTCAGCCACGGCTTCAACGCGCTCACGGTGGATGGCGGCTTCGGCCTGTTCAGCCAGGGCGGCACCACGGCCTTCGACAACGTGACGCTCAAGACCAACGACCCGGCCTTCGCCAGCGGCACGGCCAGCGCGTCCACCCGCAGCCTGCAGGCCGAGACCGAGGCCGAGCATCCCAAGGGAGCGCGGCTGACCCAGGCCCAGGTGCCCACCCAGGTCCAGCCCCTGCTGGACGAGGCGCTGAGCCGCCTCTCGCTGACCGATGACGCGACGCTGCTGGCCGCGCTGGCCGATGTAGCCATCCGCATCGAAGACCTGCCCGGCCAGGAGCTGGCCAGGTACGAGGACGGCGTGATCGTGATCGACGTCGACGCCGCTGGCCATGGCTGGTACATCGACCATACGCCGGCGGACGACAGCGAGTTCGGCCTGGACGGGGTGGCGGAGCACGGCGCTGCGGCCAGCCGCATGGACCTGCTGTCGGTGCTGGCCCACGAGCTGGGCCATGGCCTGGGCCTGACCCACACCGAGGACGGCTGGATGGACCACAGCCTGTCCCTGGGCAGCCGCACCCTGCCGAGTGCCACGCTCGCACTGCAAGCGGCGCCGCCGACCCGCGAACCGGAGCAGGCCGACGGGCAAGGCTGGGGCGCGCCGGGCTTCGAGGCGCCTGACTTCGACGCGCTGGCCTTCGCCGCCTCGCGCGCGGCCGCGCCGGCCGAGGCCCATTCGCCGCGCATCAACTGGGAGGGCGGCTACACCGACATCGGGCGCCGCCCGGCCGGTGCCGCGAACTCGGTCTGGGTCAAGGACTTCGTGCAGCACATGGGGCAAAGCGAGGCACACCGCAATCCCAACGCCAGCCTGCGCATCCAGATCCCGGTGGCCAGCGAGTCGCGGCCCGCGGCCAGCCGCCCGTAGGCTAGGCGCTGCCTGGCCTCTCCGCCCTGCCCCGCCCGCCCCGCGCGCCGCGGCGGGCGGGTGCTCCAGGCCGGGCCCGCCACGCCCACGCGGCTGTGGCGCTGGCGCCCGGGCCGAGTTTCGCCATTCCTAGGTCATTTCTACGTGCGCCCGCCTTAGCATGATCTCGCAGGGGGAGCGAGGGCGGTCGGCCACGCCAGCCTGCGGTTTCGGCTCCGGATCGAGCATCAGGGAGTCGTGGTGGACGCCCGCTTGCTGCGGGCACGGCTTGGCTAACCTCATCACAGGGAAAGACACATCATGAGCACGCAACTTCTGATCTACGAAACCGCATACCCCGTCTCCAGCCGCCGCCACGGCAAATGGAGCGTCGAGGCGGGCAGCAGCTACGCCTTCTGCAAGCAGGTGAATTCGGTCCCCCTGATGGGCGTGGAATTCCCCGCCGCGGCCGGCGAGTACGCCATCGTGTTTGCCGGCAACGAGGACAGCATCATGCCGGTGGTCATCCTGGGCATGCGCGGCCAGGAGAACGTCTACCTCGACGCCGACGGCAAATGGCAGGCCAAGTACATCCCGGCCTTCATCCGCCGCTATCCCTTCGTGTTCTCGAGCAACGACACTGGCAAGACCCTGACCCTGTGCATTGACGAGGCCTTTGCCGGCTGCAACCAGGAAGGCCGGGGCGAGCGCCTGTTCACCGACGACGGCAAGGCCACCCCCTATGTCGACAACGTGCTGCAGTTCCTGCAGAACTACCAGGCCCAGTTCCAGCGCACCCAGGCCTTCTGCAAGAAGCTCAAGCAACTCGACCTGCTCGAGCCCATGCAGGCCAACGTCACCCTGCCCAGCGGCGAGCGCCTCTCGCTGACCGGCTTCATGGCGGTCGAGCGCAAGCGCCTCAAGGCCCTGTCGGGCGAGGCCCTGAGCGAGCTGGCGCGCACCGACGAGCTGGAGCTGATCTACCTGCACCTGGAGTCGATCCGCAACTTCTCGAGCATGCGCGAGCGTCTGGTCGTGATCCCCGGCGGCAAGGCCGAGGCAGAAGCCGGCACCTCGGACGAAGAGGCGGCCGAGGCGAACCGTCTCAACGGCAAGGGAGCCCCGCAGGCGGCAGCGGCCTGAGGCCCGTGCGCGCGCCCCGCAGCGCCCCCGGCGGCGCAGGCAGGGGTGCGCCTCCTCTCCCGTCGTGAGGGCTGCCCATGACAGGCACGGCTTCCATCTACTCGCTGGTCAAGGAGGACCGCGCGCGGGCCGAATCCGCGGCCTGGGCGCGCTTTGCCGCGCCGGCCGACGCGAGCGAGTTCAACGCCAGCTGGCTGGGCATCCTCTGCGCCCAGGTGGAGCTGGCGCGCGGCGCCCTGCTGCTGCTGCGCTCGGCGAACGACAGCGGCTATGTGGCGGCCGCGGTCTGGCCCGATCCCGCACGCCCCATGCAGTACCTGGGGCCGGCGGCCGAGAAGACGCTGCGCGAACGCGCCGGCGTGGTCGTGGCGCCGGACGGCAGCTCGCCGCCCAGCCGCGACCAGCCGGCCCATGTCGGCTACCCGATCGAGGTGGCGGGCGAGCTCTACGGTGCGGTCGTGCTGCACCTGGCGGCCTGCTCGGAGGCCGAGTTGCAGCGCGCCATGCGCCAGGTGCACTGGGGCACCTCCTGGCTGGTCGACCATTTCCGCCAGCAGCTGCAGGCCGAGCAGGAAGCTCGCCTGGGCCGGCTGAGCCTGGTGACCGAGGTGCTGGCCACGGCCGTCGGTGAACGCGCCTTCGCGCCGGCCGCCCTGGCGCTGGCCAACCAGCTGGCCGCGCGCCTGGACTGCGATCGCGTGAGCCTGGGCTTCGAGCAGGCCGGCAGCGTCGAGGTGCAGGCGATCTCGCACACCGCGAGCTTCGACCCGCGCACCAACCTGGTCCGGCTGCTCGGCGAGGCCATGGACGAGGTCCTGGACCTGGACCTGGCCATGGTCTACCCGCCCATCGACGGCGACGAGTTCGGCGTGCTGGCCCATGCCGAGCTGGCGCGCGAATGCCGGGACCAGGCCATCTGCTCGGTGCCCCTGGTCGAGCATGGCCATGCGGTGGGCGTGCTCACGCTAGAGCGCAGCGCGGGCCCGAATTTCGACGCCGACGCCGTGGCGCTGTGCAAGGCCGTGGGCCTGGCCCTGGGCCCGGTGCTCGCGCTCAAGCGCGACAACGAGCGCGGCCCCTGGCAGCGCGCGCGCGAGCAGGGCCGCGGCGCGCTGGCCGGCCTGCTCGGGCCCCGTCATCCCGGGCTCAAGCTCGGCGCGCTGCTGCTGGGCGCGCTGCTGCTGTGGCTCAGCCTGGCCACGGGCGAGTACCGCGTCGCGGCCCGCACCGTGGTCGAGGGCGCGGTGCAGCGCGCCGCCGTGGCCCCGTTCGACGGCTACCTGGCCGAGAGCCTGGTGCGCGCCGGCGACACCGTGCGCCAGGGCCAGCTGCTGAGCCGCCTGGAAGACAAGGACCTGCTGCTCGAGCGCCAGCGTTGGAGCGCCGAACGCGAGCAGCTGCTGGGCAAGCACCGCCAGGCCTTCGCCCAGCAGGACCGCGCCGGCATGGCCCTGGTGGCGGCCCAGATCGGCCAGGCCGAGGCCCAGCTGTCCCTGGTCGAGAGCAAGCTGGCGCGCGCCGCCCTGGTTGCCCCGTTCGACGGCGTGGTGGTCTCGGGCGACCTCAGCCAGCTGCTGGGCACGCCGCTCGAGCAGGGCAAGGTGCTGTTCGAGATCGCGCCGCTGGACGCCTACCGGGTGATCCTGCAGGTGGACGAGCGCGACATCGCCCAGGTGCGCCTGGGCCAGACCGGGACCCTGGCCCTGTCGGGCCTGCCGCTGGGCACCCTGCCCTTCTCGGTCAAGCAGATCACGCCGGTGACCCAGGCGCAGGACGGGCGCAACCATTTCCGGGTCGAGGCCCAGCTCGAGCAGGCGTCCGAGCGCCTGCGCCCCGGCATGGAGGGCGTGGGCAAGATCGCGGTCGGCGAGCACCGGCTGATCTGGATCTGGACCCATGGCCTGCTCGACTGGCTGCGGCTGGCCAGCTGGAACTGGATGCCATGAGCGAGTCACTGACCAGCGACTCCTGGCACCGCGTGGCGGGCCTCAGGCCCCGTCTGCGCAGCCAGGCGCGGCTGTACCGCCACCGCTACCGCGACGAGGTCTGGTACCTGCTGCAGGACCCGGCCTCGGGCCGCGTGCACCGCTTCACGCCCGCGGCGCGCCTGCTGATCGCCGCAATGGACGGGCGGCGCAGCGTCGAGCAGCTGTGGGAGCTGACCAACCGGCACCTGGGCGACGCCGCGCCAACCCAGGACGAGATGATCCGCCTGCTCGGCCAGCTGCACGCGGCCGACCTGCTGCAAAGCGACGTCACGCCCGACACGGCCGAGGTCTTCCAGCGCGGCGAGCGCCAGGACAAGGCCAAGCGCCGCCGCTCCTGGACCAACCCCATGGCGCTGCGCCTGCCGCTGTGGGACCCGGACCGCTTCCTCAACCGGGTCCAGGCCCTGGCCGCGCCGCTGTGGGGGCGCTGGGGCGCCCTGCTCTGGCTGGCCGTGGTGCTGCCCGCCCTGCTGCTCGCGCCGCTGCACTGGCCCGAGCTCACGCACAACTTCTCGGACCGCGTGCTGGCAGTGGACAACCTGCTGCTGCTGTGGCTGGTGTTCCCGCTCGTCAAGGCCCTGCACGAGCTGGGCCATGCGATGGCCACCAAGGCCGGCGGCGGCGAGGTGCACGACATGGGCCTGATGCTGCTGGTGCTGATGCCCGTGCCCTATGTCGACGCCTCGGCGGCCAGCGTGTTCAAGTCCCGCTACCGGCGCGCCCTGGTGGGCGCGGCCGGCATGCTGGTCGAGCTCTTCATCGCGGCCCTGGCCTTCTACGCCTGGCTGCTGGTGGAGCCCGGCACGCTGCGCGCCCTGCTGTTCAACACCCTGCTGATTGCAGGCGTGTCCACCCTGATCTTCAACGGCAATCCGCTGCTGCGCTACGACGCCTACTACATCCTCGCCGACCTGGTCGAGATGCCCAACCTCGCGCAGCGCGCGCTGCGCTACTGGGGCTACCTGCTCGAACGCTACCTGCTGGGCAGCGCCGACGCCACGCCGCCGCCGGCCTCCGCCAGCGAAAAAGCCTGGCTGCTGTGCTACGGCCTGGCCTCCTCGATCTACCGCGTGCTGGTCACGGTGGCGATCGCCCTGTTCATCGCCGGCGAGTTCTTCTTCATCGGCGTGCTGCTCGCCATCTGGGCCCTGGTGGCCATGGCCGTGCTGCCGCTGGCCAAGGGCCTGCGCCACCTCGTGCTCAGCCCTCGGCTGCAGCGCAACCGCCGACGCGCCCTGGCCGTGGTGGGCGGCGGCCTGGCGCTGGTGCTGCTGTTCCTGTTCACCGTGCCCATGCCGTTTCGCTCGCAGGCCGAGGGCGTGGTCTGGCTGCCCGAGGAGGCCATGGTGCGGGCCGGCGGCAACGGCTTCCTGCGCAGCCTGCTGACCGAGCCGGGCCGGCGCGCGGCCCGGGGCGACCCGCTCGCGCGGCTCGAGGACCCGGCGCTCGAGGCCGAGCTGAGGCTGGCCGAGGCCCGGGTCGCCGAGCTCGAGGCCGGCTACGCCGCCCAGTTCGTCGTCAGCCCCGCGCAGGCGCAGATCCTGCGCCAGCAGCTTCTCAGCGAGCAGGCCACGCTGGCGCGCGTGCGCGAGAAGGCGGCCGCGCTGATCGCCGTGGCCGGCAGCGACGGCAGCTTCGAGCTGCCCCAGGCGGCGGACCTGACGGGGCGCTACTACCGCAAGGGCGAACTGCTGGGCTACCTGACCGACCAGCGCCACCAGGCCCTGGCACGCGTGGTGGTCACGCAGGCCGAGGTCGATCTGGTGCGCCTGGCGGCCGAGCGGGTCCAGGTGCGGCCGGCGCCGGCGCTGCACCAGGTGCTCGAGGGCCGGCTGGTGCGCCAGGTCCCGGCCGGCGGGGCGCAGCTGCCCAGCCGGGCCCTGGCCCGCCAGGGCGGCGGCCAGATCTCGGTCGACCCGCAGGACAGCCAGGGCACGAAGGCGCTGGAACGGCTGTTCCAGTTCGACGTGGCGCTGGCCGGCGAGCCGCGCCCGGACCTGTTCGGCCAGCGTGTGCATGTGCGCTTCGAGCACCCCTGGGAACCCCTGGCGCGGCAGTGGTACCGCCAGCTGCGCCGGCTTTTCCTGACCCACTTCCATGTCTAGGGCCATGCTTGTCGCAGACGCTGCCGAGATCGCCGCCCGCCCCCACGCGGAGCGCGCCGACCCCCCTCTGCCCTGGCACGACGAGCTCGCACAGGGCCTGTTCGGCGCCGCGCTCGCCCCCTGGCGCCGCTTCGGCGCCCAGCGCCCGGGGCGGCTACAGGCCTTTGCGGACCGGGTGGCGCAGCATGCGCAGGGCCTGGACGCGCTGGACGATGCCGAGCTGTCCGGGCGCCTGCAGGCCCTGCGGCCGCGCCTGCGGCGCGAGGGCTTCGCCGAGGCCCTGGTCGCCGACTGCTTCGCCCTGCTGCAGGAGGCCAGCTTCCGCGTGCTCGGCCGACGCCATTACCCGTCCCAGCTCATGGGCGGCTGGGCCCTGCTGCAGGGCCGGCTGGTCGAGATGGCCACCGGCGAGGGCAAGACGCTGACCGCGGTGCTGCCGGCCTGCACCGCCGCCCTGGCCGGCCAGCCCGTGCATGTGGTCACCGTCAACGACTACCTGGCGCAGCGCGACGCCGCCGACCTCGCGCCGCTCTACAGCTTCCTGGGCCTGGGCGTGGGCACCGTGGTCCAGGGCATGGCGCAGCCCGCGCGGCGCGCGGCCTATGCCCAGGCCGTGACCTACTGCACGAACAAGGAGCTGGCCTTCGACTACCTGCGCGACCGCGTCGCGCTCGGCCATCGCGACAGCCCCCTGCACCTGGCGCTGGAGCGGCTGGGCGGCGGCCCGGACCGCGACCAGCGCCTGGTCATGCGCGGCCTGCACTTTGCGATCGTCGACGAGGCCGACAGCGTCTTCATCGACGAGGCCCGCACGCCGCTGATCCTCTCGAGCACGCGGCCCAACACCGAGTCGGCCGAGCACTGCGGCCAGGCGCTGGACCTGGCGCGCGAGCTGGTCGCCGGCGAGGACTACCGGCTCGACGCAAGGCTGCGCCGCGTCGAGCTGAGCACCGCCGGCAAGCAGAAGATCGACGCCTTCGCCGAACCCCTGAGCGGCCCCTGGACCTCCACGCGCGGCCGCGAGGCCCTGGTCAGCCAGGCGCTGAGCGCCCTGCTGCTGTTCCGGCGCGACGAGCACTACGTGGTGGCCGAGGGCAAGGTGCAGATCGTCGACGAGTCCACCGGGCGCATCCTGCCCGACCGCAGCTGGGAGCGCGGCCTGCACCAGCTGATCGAGGCCAAGGAGGGCTGCAGCCTGAGCGACGAGCGCCGCACCCTGGCGCGCATCACCTACCAGCGCCTGTTCCGGCGCTACGTGCGGCTGGCCGGCATGACCGGCACCGCGCGCGAGGTGGCGCCGGAGATCCGCTCGGTGTACCGGCTCGACGTGGCCGCCATCCCGCTGCACCGGCCCAGCCGGCGCATCCACGAGACGCCACGGCTGTTCGCCACCTGCGCCGAGAAGTGGCAGGCCGTGGCCGATGCGGTGCAGCGCCTGGCCGTGGCCGGCGAGCGGCCCGTGCTGATCGGCACGCGCTCGGTCAAGGCCTCGGAGGAGATCAGCGCGGTGCTCCACGCACGCGGCATCCCCCACGCCCTGCTCAACGCCAAGCAGGACCAGGACGAGGCCCGGGTCATCGCCCAGGCCGGCCAGGCCGGCAGGGTGACGGTGGCCACCAACATGGCCGGCCGCGGCACCGACATCCACCTGGGGCCCGGCGTGGCCGAGCGCGGCGGGCTGCACGTGATCCTGACCGAATTCCACGAGTCGCGGCGCATCGACCGCCAGCTGTACGGCCGCTGCGCGCGCCAGGGCGATCCCGGCAGCTGCGCCGTCTTCGTGGCCCTGGAGGACGAGCTGTTCGCCGTCCACGCGCCCCTGGGCGCACGCCTGACCCGGGCCTGGCGCGCCAGCGGGCGTCCCCTGCCCGAGCCGGCGATCCAGGGCCTGCGCCGGTTGGCCCAGTCGGCCGCCGAGCGCAAGAACGCGCGCGTGCGCATCCGCAACCTCAAGCACGACCGGCAGCTGGACCAGCTGCTGGCTTTTTCAGGGAGGCAGCCATGAACCCATTGCCCAACCGCAGGACCCGCACCGTCCACCGTCTCCGGCTGGCCCTGGCCTGGCCCCTGGCCATCCTGCCCCTGGCAGGCCAGGCCGAGTCCTTCGAATGCCTGCTCGAGCCCAACCAAGTGGTCGAGATCCGTAGCGCGGTCGAGGGCTTGATCCGCCGCATCCACGTGCAGCGCGGCGACGACGTGAAGGCGGGCCAGACCCTGGTCGAGCTCGAGTCGGCCGTCGAGCGTTCTTCCGCCGCCGCCGCCAAGTACCGCACCGAGACCGAGGGCCGGATCACGGCCTCGAGAAACCGCATGGCGTACGCGAGCAAGAAGAGCGATCGCTCCAGGGAACTGCACAGCCAGAGCTTCATCTCGGCCCAGGCCCGCGACGAGGCCGAGACCGAGAGGAACCTCGCCGAGTCCGAGCTCAAGGAGGCGCTGGAAAACCGCGAGCTGGCGCGCCTGGACTACCAGCGCAGCATCGACCTGCTGAACCAGAAGAGACTGCGCAGCCCCTTCAACGGCGTGGTCGTCGACCGCATGCTGAACCCGGGCGACCTGGCCGAGTCCGGCAACGGCCGCAAGCCCATCCTCAAGCTCGCGCAGGTCGATCCGCTGCGCGTCGAGGTGGTGCTGCCGCTCGCGACCTACGGCCGCCTCAAGCCCGGCATGCAGGCCCAGGTCGTGCCCGAAGGCTTGGGCGGCGCCTACGCAGCCACGGTGCGCATCGTCGACCGCGTCTTCGATGCGGCCAGCGGCACCTACGGCGTGCGCCTGGAACTGCCCAACCCCAAGGGCCGCTTGCCCGGCGGCATACGCTGCCGCGTCGACTTCCCCGAGCTGGACGGCCTGATCCACAAGGTCGGCCAGCGCCGCTGAGCCGGGCGGCGAGCACGTGCGGATTGCAGGGAAAGCTTCTTCGGTAGCAGGTAAAACTTCTGCCAACACGAGACGAACACCGTTTCTCCGGCATGAACCCCTTGGACCCGGGGGCCGCCCCTTGGCGGTGCTGGCGGACCTGGATCGCGCCTGTCAATGGAGGCCCTCGGCTTTGCCTGGGAGTATTTACCCGGCCTTGTCGCGCGTGACCGCCGCCGACACCGCGGGCGGCGTTTCGACATACCGTTTGAATTCCATCGTGTAGGTCGCGCGGCCCTGCGTGAGGGAGCGCAATGTGGTCGAGTAGCCGAACATCTCGGCCAGAGGCACCTCTGCGCGCACCAGCTTGCCGCTGCCACCGGCGATGTCCTCCATGCCCTGGACATGGCCACGGCGCGACGACAGGTCGCCCATCACATTGCCCATGAAATCCTCCGGCGTCTCGACTTCGACCGCCATCACCGGCTCCAGCAGCACCGGCTTGGCGCGCCGCATGCCCTCCTTGAACGCGATCGAGCCGGCCATGCGGAACGCGTTTTCATTCGAATCGATGTCGTGGTACGAACCGAACACCAGCGTGGCCTTGACGTCGACCACCGGATAGCCCGCGAGCACGCCGGATTTCAGGGTCTCCTGGATGCCCTTGTTGACGGCCGGGATGTATTCGCGCGGCACCACGCCGCCCTTGATCGCATCGACGAACTCGTAGCCCTGGCCCGAGGGCAGCGGCTCGATGTTCAGCACCGCGTGGCCGTACTGGCCGCGCCCGCCCGATTGCTTGATGAATTTTCCTTCGACGTCATTGACCGCCTGCTTGATCGTCTCGCGGTACGCAACCTGCGGCTTGCCGACGGACGCTTCGACACCGAACTCGCGCTTCATCCGGTCGACGAGAATTTCGAGGTGCAGTTCGCCCATGCCGGAGATGATCGTCTGGCCGGATTCTTCATCGGTCTGCACGTGGAACGACGGGTCTTCCTGCGCCATCCGGCTCAACGCGATCCCCATCTTTTCCTGATCGGCCTTGGTCTTGGGCTCGACGGCCTGCGAGATCACCGGTTCCGGGAAGACCATGCGTTCGAGGATGATCACCTGGTCCGGGTCGCACAGCGTGTCGCCCGTGGTCGCATCCTTCAGTCCGACCGCCGCCGCGATGTCACCCGCGCGGACCTCCTTGATTTCGTTGCGCGCATTCGCGTGCATCTGCAGGATCCGTCCGAGCCGCTCCCTCTTCCCCTTGGTCGGGTTGTACACGGTGTCGCCCGCGCTGACCACGCCCGAATACACGCGGAAGAAGATCAGTTGCCCGACATACGGATCTGTCATGATTTTGAAGGCCAGCGCCGCGAACGGCTCGTCGTCGCCCGGATGGCGCTCGGCTTGCCCTTCGTCCTCGGTGTGGCCGAGGATCGCCGGCACGTCCGCGGGCGAGGGCAGGTAGTCGATCACCGCGTCGAGCATCGCCTGCACGCCCTTGTTCTTGAACGCGCTGCCACACAGCATCGGAACGATTTCGCTCGCGATCGTGCGCTGGCGCAGCCCCCGCTTGATCTCGTCTTCGGTAAGCGGCTCGCCAGCCAGGTACTTGCCGGTCAGGTCCTCGCTCGCCTCGGCGGCGGCTTCGAGCATTTTTTCGCGCCATTCGTTCGCGGTATCGACAAGACCGGCCGGAATCTCGCCATACTCGAAATGCACGCCCTGGCTGACGTCGTCCCAGACGATGGCTTTCATTTTCACGAGATCGACCACGCCCCGGAAGTGGTCCTCGGTGCCGATCGGAATCTGCACCGGCACCGCGACCCCCTTCAGGCGCTCGCCGATCTGGCGCTGCACGCGGAAGAAGTCGGCACCGACGCGGTCCATCTTGTTGACGAACGCGAGGCGCGGCACCTTGTACTTGTTGGCCTGGCGCCAGACGGTTTCCGACTGCGGCTGCACGCCACCGACCGCGTCGTAGACCATCACCGCGCCGTCGAGCACGCGCATCGAGCGCTCGACTTCGATCGTGAAGTCCACGTGCCCCGGCGTGTCGATGATGTTGATCCGGTGTTCGGGGTAATTGCCGGCCATGCCTTTCCAGAACGCTGTGGTCGCGGCGGACGTGATGGTGATGCCACGCTCCTGCTCCTGCTCCATCCAGTCCATGGTCGCCGTGCCTTCGTGAACTTCGCCGAGCTTGTAATTCACTCCGGTATAGAAAAGAATCCGCTCAGTGGTCGTGGTCTTGCCGGCGTCGATGTGGGCGCTGATGCCGATGTTGCGATAGCGCTCAATGGGTGTTTTGCGGGGCATGACCATCTCCTTCTTGGCATAAGGTACCCGCTTTTGAGATGTCGCGCTCGGCTGTGACGCGTCACAGTTCCCGCGTTCGGCCCGCAGTCCGCGGCGTCGGCATCGATGGCAAGTGCTTCAGCAACTGGTGCAGCAAGTCTCGAGTCCGGCAAGCCGGTCCGGGCCTACGCCGGCTGCGCCGTGTGGCGAGGCCAGTGCACCTGCCACGACGACGGCCGCCGTGTCAAGGTCGAACCCGAGATCGGTTCGAGCGAGACGGAGTTCGGCGACGTCAAGAAGCAGGCCTACCAGGTCGCCGCCCTGGTCGATGCCAGGGGCTTCCCGGTCCCGCCAGCGCTTCCCAGCGAGGCCAAGCTCGATGCCATGGCCTGAATGGCCCAGAGCAGGAACTGATCCAATAAAAAACCGCCCGAAGGCGGTTTTTTTCCTCGTCTGGCCTGGTCAGTGCCAGAGCTTCGTGATCGTCGCGAAGAGGGCTACGGACGCGAACATGGTTCCCACGGTCCATTTGATGATTTCGACCTTGGCCTCAGCCAGGTCCGTCTTGGTGGCCAGGGCTTCCGAGTGCAAGGAGTACCGCTTGTCGATCTCCTTGCTGATCGACTCGACGGCGGCCTTGGCGTCCGATTCGCTGATGCCGGCCTTGACAAAGGCGTTGTAGATCTCGAGTTCCATGGCGGTAGTTTACCTTCCAGCAAATTTTCGCACGCGAAAACTCACTTGTGCATGATGTGGTGCACCTCGGTGCAGAGGTGCCGATGCTCTCGGTCAGCGACCGGAACTCCGCGCCCTTGGCCTGCAGCTCGTCAGGGACCTGGAGTAGGTGTTTCAGCGATCGCACCACGCGGTCGAGCTTGTAGACGACCAGGACGTCGCCCCTTCGGTGTTACCCAAGCGTCGTTGTTTGCACAAAAGGATGCGGCGCTTGAGCCAGCACAGCGCAGGGATGGCTCGAAATTCGTCTTGCGCGAATTTCTCGGGGCTTCGCCCCCGTGCTGCGCACGGCCAATGAGAGTCCCCGGACGCTCGTTGAGCGAACCCTGCGAGGGTTCTCACCCTCCCGAACCCCAAAAACACTGAACCCCGCACAAGGCGGGGTTCATTGTTCTGGCGGAGACGGAGGGATTCGAACCCTCGATGAGGCTCTACACCCCATACTCCCTTAGCAGGGGAGCACCTTCGGCCACTCGGTCACGTCTCCAAAGGAAGACGTCATTATGCCAGAGAAAACGGCGGCTTCCGAAGCTGCGTTCAGGCCTGGTCGAGGTCGAAGGCGCGGTGCAGCGCGCGCACGGCCAGCTCCATGTACTTCTCGTCGATCACGACCGAGGTCTTGATCTCGGAGGTGGAGATCATCTGGATGTTGATGCCCTCCTCCGACAGCGCGCGGAACATCTTGCTGGCCACGCCCACATGGCTGCGCATGCCTATGCCCACGATCGAGACCTTGCAGATCTTGGTGTCGCCGACCACTTCCTGCGCGCCCAGCGCCGGCACCAGCTTGTCCTTGATCAGGTCCATGGCCTTGGCGTAGTCGTTGCGGTGCACCGTGAAGCTGAAGTCGGTCTTGCCGTCCTTGCTGACATTCTGGATGATCACATCGACCTCGATATTGGCATCCGCCACGGCGCCCAGAATCTGGTAGGCGATGCCGGGCTTGTCGGGCACGCCGAGCACGGAGATTTTGGCTTCGTCACGGTTGAACGCGATGCCGGAAACGACGGCTTGTTCCATTTGTTCGTCTTCCTCAAAAGTGATCAAGGTGCCGGATTTGGCTTCCTCGTGGATGTCAATGTCCCAGGGCGTGAAGCTGGAGAGCACGCGCATCGGCACCTTGTACTTGCCGGCGAACTCGACCGAGCGGATCTGCAGCACCTTGGAGCCCAGCGAGGCCATCTCCAGCATTTCCTCGAAGCTCACGGTATGCAGGCGGCGCGCCTCGGGCACCACGCGCGGGTCGGTGGTGTAGACCCCGTCGACATCGGTGTAGATCAGGCATTCGTCGGCCTTCATCGCGGCCGCCACGGCCACGGCCGAGGTGTCGGAGCCGCCACGGCCCAGCGTGGTGATATGGCCTTCCTCGTCCACGCCCTGGAAGCCGGTGATGATCACCACCTTGCCCGCCTCCAGATCGGCGCGCACCTTCTCGTCGTCGATCGACTCGATGCGGGCCTTGGTGTAGGCGCTGTTGGTCTTGATCGGCACCTGCCAGCCGGCGTAGCTGACCGACTGCTGGCCTTCGGCCTGCAGCGCGATGGCCAGCAGGGCCGACGAGGCCTGCTCGCCGGTGGCGGCCAGCATGTCGAGCTCGCGGCTGTAGGCGGCGTCGGGCTTGGCCGGGGCCAGCTCCTTGGCCAGGCCCAGCAGGCGGTTGGTCTCGCCGCTCATGGCGCTGGGCACCACCACCATCTGGTGGCCGGCCCGCGCCCATTTGGCCACGCGCTTGGCGACGTTGCGGATGCGCTCGGTCGAGCCCATCGACGTGCCGCCGTATTTGTGAACGATCAATGCCATTGGTGTGATACGGAAAAAGCAGTGGGGGCGCGGCGGACGGGCCGCCGGCGTTGTCGCCGGGTGCGCCGGGAAAAGGTCTCGCGCGGATCTCCGGCAAAACCGTGCAATTGTACCAACTCGACCCGAGGCCGCCCTCAGTCCGCCTGCCAGCCCAGGGCCTCGCCCTGGCGCACCACGTAGCCGGCGCCGACCTTCAGGCGCAGCCGGTGGCCGCGCGTGCGGCAGGCCGCGACCTGGTCCAGCAGTTCGGCCAGCTGGGCCGCGCTGGGCGTGGTGCCATGCACGCTGCGCAGCCAGTGGCGCAGCACATTGGCCTGGCGCGGGCGCGACAGCGCTTGCAGCGGGCGGATCAGCGGCGGCTGCTCCAGGCGCGCCAGGTCCTCGGCCGCGAGCTCGGCCAGCAGCTGCTGGGCCTGGGCCGCATGCGCGGCGCTGCGCGCGAAGGTGTCGCGAAAGCGCGGGAAGGCGGCCGCCAGCGCCGGCAGCAGGCGCGCGCGGATGCGGTTGCGCGTGAAGCGCTGGTCGGTGTTGCTCGGGTCCTCGACCCAAGGCTCGCCCTGCTCGCGCAACCAGTCCCGCACGGCGGGCCCGGGCACGGCCAGCAGCGGCCGGTGGTAGTTCAGCCCTCCGCTCGCCCAGCACGCCGGCATGGCCGCCAGCCCGGGCAGGCCGGCGCCGCGCGAGAGCGCCAGCAGCAGGGTCTCGACCTGGTCGTCCGCATGCTGGGCCAGCGCGATGTCGGCGACCGGAGCCTCGGGCCAGGCCTCGCTGGCCACGGCCGCGAAAGCCTGGTAGCGGGCCCGGCGCGCTGCGTCCTCGGGGCTCTCGCCGGGCGCGTGGCGCGCGTCGACGCGGCGCACCGCCAGCGGCACGGCCAGCCGAGCGCACAGCGCCACGCAATGGCGCTCGAAATCGTCGGCCGCGGCCTGCAGGCCGTGGTGGATGTGGATGGCGCGCACCTGGCCCGGCCACTGGCGCGCGCAGGCCAGCAGCAGGGCCGTGGAGTCGGCACCGCCGCTGAGCGCCACGGCCAGCGGCAGGCCGGGCCGGAAAGCGGCCAGCGCCTGCGGCAGGGTCTGGCTCATGGCTTGCCGCCGACAGCCCGGGACGAGCTGGGGCTTACTTGTCGGCCTTGGTGTCGTTGAAGCGGCCGTAGCTCTGCAGGCGCTCGTAGCGGCGGTCCAGCAGTTCCTTGACCTTGAGGTCGCCGAGCTGACGCCAGGCATCGTTCAGGCCGCGCTTGAGGAAGGCCGCCATCTGCTTGGTGTCGCGGTGCGCGCCGCCCACCGGCTCGCTGACGATCTTGTCCACCAGGCCCAGGGCCTTGAGCCGGTGCGCCGTGATGCCCATCGCGTCGGCCGCGTCCTGCGCCCGCTCGCTGGTCTTCCAGAGAATCGAGGCGCAGCCCTCGGGGCTGATCACCGAGTAGATCGAGTACTGCAGCATCAGCACCTGGTCGGCCACGCTGATCGCCAGTGCGCCGCCCGAGCCGCCCTCGCCGATGATGGTGGTGATGATGGGCACCTCGAGCTGGGCCATCTCGTAGATGTTGCGGCCTATGGCCTCGGACTGGCCGCGCTCCTCGGCGTCGATGCCGGGGTAGGCGCCGGGCGTGTCGACGAAGGTGAACACCGGCAGCTTGAACTTCTCGGCCGTCTTCATCAGGCGCAGGGCCTTGCGGTAGCCCTCGGGCTTGCTCATGCCGAAGTTGCGCATGGCGCGCTCCTTGGTGTCGCGCCCCTTCTGCTGGCCGATCACCATGCAGGCGCTGCCGTTGAAGCGCGCCAGGCCGCCGACGATGGACAGGTCGTCCGAGAAGTGGCGGTCGCCGTGCAGCTCGACGAAATCCGTGAATATCTCGTTCACGTAGTCCAGCGTGTAGGGCCGCTCGGGATGGCGCGCGATCTTGGTGATCTGCCAGGGCGTCAGGTCCGAGTAGATGTCCTTGGTGAGCTGCTGGCTCTTCTTGCTCAGCTGGTCGATCTCTTCGGAAATATCGACCGCCGATTCGGTCTGTACATAGCGCAGTTCTTCGATTTTGGTCTCGAGCTCCGCGATGGGCTGCTCGAAATCGAGAAAGGTTCGTTTGGCCAACGTCATTCTCCTTGTAATGCCACTTGCCCCCGGCGCCGCCTGGGGCCGGAAGATCCCGTCCATCGCTCAGTAAGCCACCGGCACGGGTTCAAGGGATCGCCAAATATACCAAGTCGCCACACTGCAATACGGTTTCCAGGCATCGGCCACCTCGCGCGCGTCGCTGCGGCTGACCGGATCGCCGGAAAAGTAGTTGTGGCTGATGCCGTTGATCAGTCCCACGTCGTCCAGCGGCAGCACGTTGGGCCGCATCAGGTGGAAGATCAGGAACATCTCGGCGGTCCAGCGGCCTATGCCGCGGATCGCCACCAGCTCGGCGACGATGGCCTCGTCCTCCATGGCCTCCCAGGCCTTGACATGCACCGTGCCGGCGTCGAAGTTCAGCGCCAGGTCGACCAGGTACTCGACCTTGCGCGCACTGAGGCCGGCCGCGCGCATGTCGTCGACCTTGAGCTTCAGGATGCTGGCCGGCGTCATCTTGCGCGGCAGCGCCGCGAACCTGTCCCAGACCGACTGCGCCGCCTTGACCGAGATCTGCTGGCCGACGATGCTGCGCGCCAGGGTGGTGAAGGCGTCGCCGCGTGACTGCAGGCAGGCGTCGCCGAACCGCGGAATCAGGCGCTTCATGACCCGGTCCTTGCGGGCCAGGTACTTGCAGGCGTCTTCCCAGTAGTCCGGGGTGATGAGCGTGGGGGCTGTTGTTTTTGTGGCTGCCATCGACCGTCCTTCAGGTGCTTGTCCTGCACCGTATACCGCATGCGCTCACTGGGCCGCCTCCCAGCTGGTGCCGGTGGGGGAATCCTTGAGCACGATGCCCTGGGCCAGCAGTTCGTTGCGGATCCGGTCGGCCTCGGCGAAGTCCTTGGCCTTCTTGGCCGCGGCGCGCGCCTCGATCTGCTGCACGATGGCCGCCTCGTCGAGGCTGGCGCCGGCGCGCAGGAAGGCCTTGGGATCGTCCTGCAGCAGGCCCAGGCAGCCGCCCAGCGCCTTGAGCAGGCCGGCCATTTCGGCCGAGCGATTGCGGTTGACCTCGCCGGCCAGCTCGAACAGTACGGCCACGGCCTCGGGCGTGCCGAAGTCCTCGTCCATCGCGGCCCTGAAGCGCGCCGCATGGGGCTCGGCCCAGTCGATCGCGACCTGCTCCGGCGCCACGAGGTCGAGCGCGGTGTACAGGCGCTTGAGCGCGCCACGCGCGTCGCTCAGGTGCACGTCGCTGTAGTTCAGCGGGCTGCGGTAGTGGCTGCGCACCACGAAGAAACGCACGGTCTCGGCGTCGAAGGCCTTGAGCACGTCGCGGATGGTGAAGAAGTTGCCCAGTGACTTGGACATCTTCTCGTTGTCCACGTTGATGAAGCCGTTGTGCATCCAGGTGCGCGCGAACGGGTGCCCGGTCGCGCCCTCGCTCTGCGCGATCTCGTTCTCGTGGTGCGGAAAAGTCAGGTCGGCGCCGCCGCCGTGGATGTCGAAGCTCTCGCCCAGCAGCTGGCAGCTCATGGCCGAGCACTCGATGTGCCAGCCCGGGCGGCCACGGCCGTAGGCGCTGTCCCACTTCACCTCCTCCGGCTCGGTGGGCTTGGCGCTCTTCCAGAGCACGAAATCGAGCGGATCGTCCTTGCCCTCGAGCACGGCCACGCGCTCGCCCGCGTGCAGCTCGTCGAGCGACTTGCCCGACAGCTTGCCGTAGCCGGGAAACTTGCGCACCGCGTAGTTCACGTCGCCGTTGGCGGAGCGGTAGGCCAGGCCCTTTTGCTCGAGCCGGTCGATCAGCGCCAGCATCTGCGGCACGTAGTCGGTGGCGCGCGGCTCGTGGTCGGGGCGCGCGATGCCCAGGGCATCGGCGTCCTGGTGCAGGGCCGCGATCATCCGGTCGGTCAGGCTGCGGATGGACTCGCCGTTTTCCAGCGCGCGCCGGATGATCTTGTCGTCGATGTCGGTGATGTTGCGCACGTAGGTCACGCGCAGGCCGCTGGCGCGCAGCCAGCGCTGCACCACGTCGAAGGCCACCATGGAACGCGCATGGCCGAGGTGGCACAGGTCGTAGACCGTCATGCCGCAGACGTACATGCGCACATGACCGGGTTCGAGCGGCGAAAAAGGCTCCAGGGCACGCGACAGCGTGTTGTAGATGCGCAAGCTCATGAACAAGAAGGAGAAACTGGAAAAAGCCGGCGCCGCCATCGTGGCTCGGGCGCACGCGCTGGCAGGCTTTTCCGGGATGGTGTGACGGACTTGATGACCGAAGTCGGCAGACCCCCCTCGGCTACAATCCCGCCAGTATAAGCCCCCGCGTTCGGGCTTGCCACCGCCCTCTGACCCCGCTGTCCCGTGCCATGATGCAAGCCCCGCTCGCCCTCTCGCAGCCTCGCCGCCGGCGTCCTTCGGGACCGCTGCTGGCCCTGGGCCTGGCCCTCGCCCTGACCGCAGGACTGGCCCGGGCCGACGCCCATGCCGAGGTGCAGCAGCTGGTGCGAACCGGCCAGCATGCGCAGGCCATGACCCTGGTCGAGCGGCAGCTGGCCGCCCGGCCGCGCGATCCGCAGCTGCGCTTTCTCAAGGGCGTGATCCAGACCGAGACCGGACAGGCCGTCGAGGCGCTGGCCACCTTCACGCGCCTGACCGAGGACTACCCCGAGCTGCCCGAGCCCTACAACAACCTGGCTGCGCTGCAGGCGGCCCAGGGCCGGCTGGACGAGGCGCGCCAGTCGCTCGAGATGGCCATACAGCTCAAGCCCGGCTACGCCACGGCCCATGAGAACCTCGGCGACATCCAGGCCCGGCTCGCCGCGCAGGCCTGGAGCCGCGCCCAGCAGCTCGAGCCCGCCAACCCCCGCGTCGCGCCCAAGCTGTCGGCGCTGCGCAGCC